>NZ_MAIS01000057.1:0-40220 GCF_001680695.1 Paenibacillus sp. KS1
TTCTGTCCAACTAAGTGTAGCCGATCTAAATAAATCACGATTGAGTGGAGAATGGAACATGTCTTACATATATCGCAGTTTAACGATGGATGAGTGTGAACGAATCCAAGAAATTAATCCGTCTCAGTACATCAAAAGGGCATGGCGGGAAGTTGATGGTGTACGTCAACTAATCGAAATCAATTATCAAGAGAATGATTGGCCTGATGGCTATGAGCATTACCTCTCGAAATTGAAACAAACCATCAATCAGGATGGCTGTGCGGTTGGCGCATTTGAGGATACGGGGAAATTGGTCGGGTTCGGAACGATCAATCGAGAGATGTTTGGGCAAGCATACAAGTATGTACTGCTAGACTCTTTATTTATTTCTTTAGAGTATCGCAATAAGGGGATCGGCAAAGTATTATTCCAGACTTGTGCCGAAACAGCGAGAGAATGGGGAGCAGATAAAATTTATATTTGCGCCGGCTCTGCAGAGGACACAATCGCATTCTATTTTGCATTAGGATGTAAGGAAGCAGAGGAAGTAAATGAAAAGCTGTATGAGAGCGATCCGAGAGATATGCAGCTGGAGTATCCGCTATCATCATAAATACGAATCCCTCCCGAGCTAAATGTGCGGATATGAAAGGGCCGTTGAACAGCATTACGAATTGAGTTGAGAGCGTATCGGGATCCTTCGTTCCGCCTGTTCGGCCATTCGCATCAAGTTATGTTGCATATCCCTATGGGTGGCACTTCGACATGCTAACATAGAGCTGAAGCGGCAATCTGTCTCCCTGTTTCATGAGAGCAGATTGCCGTTTTTTATGAAAAGTAATACAAGGCCGTCGTCACTATTCAATTTATCCTATTCGATATGCTGGCTTGTGACTTCTTATAAGATTGATAGAATAGGGTTGAGCGCTGGAATAATGCAATTGCTAGTGTTTATCATGATGCGGTATGCTTATATTAGAAATAAGATCCAAATACAACCTTAGGAATATAACGATCCTATTGAAGATATAGAAAAATATCTATTAGTTTCTTGTTTTAACAGCTAAACCACTAAACGATATCGGTCCAACGATATCGGCTCTTGTATTTGCAGTACGGTTTTCTGCTGTGACCGTATAAACATGTGTGCCCGTTCTTACATTTCTATCTTCGGCCTGGAAGGTAACTACGTAATTTTGTTCAGAACCGGCGGATTCGATTCCTTGCTGCGTATTGAAAATTTCTCTACCATCGCGGAAAATGCGAAACAGGATTTGCGCAATTCCAGTCACACCTTTAACCCCTACGGTTGCTACCAAGTCTACGCGATTCGGTTGAGAGTTCGTTGGAATTCGTATCGAGATTGTAGCGAGTCGAGTTCTTGATTTGCGGATCGTAACCGCGTTTGCTGGGTTGAATCTACTGCGTGGCTGAGCCGCAGCTTTATCGAGAATACGTGCCAAACCTATCAACTCCTTTTGTTTGATAGTAGTAAGATATGCTGAACTAAGAGAGAATGCTTGGACAATTTTGTGTGCGGTTTGGAAGAATACGAGGAATTCATGTCATGGATTTGGTGAAATGATATCATTTGAGGAGATATCACATGAGAACGATTAAGCTAGGCATGATTGGCAGCGGGCATGTGAGCAACCGCTATTTTGAACAAGCAGAAGGGCTGGAAGGCGTGCAATTTGTCGCTACTTATTCCAGACATCTGTACAATGCAGAGAGAAAAGCAGAAGAATATGGAGTTCCTAGCTGGTATGATGATTATCGTGAAATGATGGACAAGGAGCAGTTGGATGGCGTCGTCGTCACAACCCCTCATTCGATACATGCGGAACCCGTGCTCGCTGCACTTGAAAGAGGGCTTCATGTGCTCAATGAGAAGCCAATGGCAACCTCGCTGGAAGAATGTCGGCGTATGGTTGCTCTAGCTGTAGAGAAACAAGTGATATTAATGAACTTGCCGTATGATTTGCATCCCGTGTATCTGACGGCTGCCGATTATGTGAATGAACGATATATTGGGAAGATTACCGGTGCGGAGGCGCAGTTGTCTCTGCCGGGGCCTTGGAGAGACAACTGGTATTATGATAAATCTGTCGCGCATGGCGGAGCGGTTCTGGATTGTTTGGTATATCCACTTAGCCGCCTAATCGGCCTATTAGGCCCTGCCGTCAGTGTTATGGCAGAAGTGAATACACTGATACCAAATCGAATCGTTGGTGATGGCAAGAAGGTGTCCAGCGATGTAGATGACAATGTGACGCTGATCCTGCAATTTGCCGGAGGACAGCATGCGGTTATTCGCTCCTTATGGGGGATGGCATTTAAGCAGAACAACACGATCATTTACGGCCGCAAGGGGACGATAGCATTGAATGACAGCGGTTATCCGCTTGTGATTCATTCGCCTGATCAAGTAATTGCGGGGGCGGAACAAGTATGCTGGCGAGGACTTGAGAATTGCTATCTCCCACGAGACGAATTCGCAATGCATCAAAGTGAAAGTGTAATCGGTTACTTTGCTCATTGCCTTGGCACAGGAGAACAGCCTATTCAATCAGCGAAGCAGCAGTTGCATGTCCACGAGATTATGTTCGGGGCTTATCGTTCTGCAGAATCCGGACAGCGGTATCAGTTGACTACAACCTTTACTCCGTGGAGTCAATTGGATTCTGCAATATTCGATACTCGCAGTGGTTATTTGTAAATATCCTTACGGAAACAAAGGTTGAATTAGTATCCTGCGGAGCGGGCTGTATACCAATAAAAGGGGGAAGAAGACAATGGATATGGAAGATTTGTATCTGATCACCGATAAGGCAGGCTTTACTCCGGAAATGAGCAGGCTCATCTCGATGATGAATTATGCGCGCTACACAACAATGAAGACGGTAGAGGGATTAAGTCAGGCACAATTGGATTACGTGATGGATCCACACAGCAATTCCATTGGAGCGTTGCTATACCATATGGCTGCTGTTGAATATGCGTATCAAGCATTTACATTCGAGAATCGTGAATTAACCGAGCAGGAACTGTTAACGTGGGGAGCCGCATTAGAGTTAGGGGAGAAAGGCCAGCAGATGATTCATGGGCATGATCTGAACTTCTATTTAACGTTGTTGGACGAAGTTAGACAGCGTACACTCGATGGATTCAAGAGCAGAAATGATGAGTGGCTGCATGAAGCGGCTCCTTTCTGGCATGGCAAACCTGCGAACAACTATTTCAAATGGTTCCATGTGTTTGAGGATGAAATAAATCACCGCGGGCAGATGAGATTCATAAAAAAGAGACTCCCCCTCAGAATTTGTAGCTGGCAGCGATCACGTATATGATCGTGAAGTAAATCTTCTACTTGCAGGGAGATCTAATGATTGGAGAGTCATACATGAGCAGCAATTATACAATCGAGCTAAGAATACCTACTGTACTTGAGTATGAAAAAATATGCAGTGCAGTCGGATGGAAAGAGTATATGAACTTTGATGTGGTCGAGGAATCGCTTCGCAATTCTCTGTTTGGCGTCGTTGTGCGTGATCAAGAAGAGATTGTGGGGATGGGAAGAGTTGTAGGGGACGGACAGATTTATTTTTATATCCAGGATATCGCTGTAGCTCCTGAGCATCAGGGTAATGGAGTCGGTAAACTGATTATGGAGACGATCAAAGCCTATCTGGAAGAAGCGGCACCAGATAAATCGTTCGTTGGATTATTTGCTTCGAAAGGTAAAGAAAATTTCTACGAGCAATACGGCTTCCATAACCATGATGGGATGACGGGGATGTTCGGCGTGATTCACAATCGCAAGTTGCAATAATAATAGACAAACATGCCCTGAAGTGAGGGCATGTTTTTTTATGCGCATTCCTATCCGAACCCCACTTTCGGCTTATGAGTGTAAGAGCTAGGTGTAGTTCATTCTCCCTTCGGATATCTTTTTTTTCGTTTCCTCTTGATTCATGATGCGGAGAAGGATATGATGGAAATCACGGAAAACATAATGTTTTAAATGTTTTCCACGCCGATTTCTTTACATCATTTTCAAGGAGAGAGTAGAATGGGGAAAACATTGAAAGGTCTTATGCTGTTCACGGATATTGGGTTTATTGTCTATTGGACGATTACGTTCATGGGATGGATTCCGAAGGAGTATCTCTATCAAGATTACAGCAATGAACTGCTCGTAGCATGGAATATGTCTTTCATTCCGTTGGACTTGTTCATATCGGTGACGGGGATTTTAAGTATTTACTATTATCACAAGAAGAAGCCAGCTTGGTCAGCGCTGTGCTTCACATCGTTGCTGCTTACTTCCTGTTCGGGGTTACAAGCCATCGCATTCTGGTCAATTCGGCAAGATTTCGATATGATGTGGTGGACACCGAACCTGTTTCTTCTCTTCTATCCACTATTCTTTTTGGCGAAAGTAATGAAAAGGGAGTGCAATTGTTATGCATGATCGTATCGCAGGAGCTGCGATTGAAGAGATTAAAATTCGAGGCTTGAAGTTTGCCATCCGCGATGTAGCAAGCAGGCTTGGAATTAGCACGAAGACATTGTATCAGCATTTTGAATCCAAGGAACAACTCATTACGTGCTTAATTGAGCGATCGATTCAAGAGATGAGAGATTCTGAAGCGCGCATGATGCGAGATGAATCCTTATCGATTGTACAAAAGCTTGAGCAAGCCCTGACGATGCTTCCGAGCGCGTTTGCGTTTACGGACATCCGTACATTGGACGAGTTGAAGAAGCTGTATCCTGAACAATGGAAGCTTGTAGATGCCTATGTCCAAGAAGGCTGGGACAATATTCGATTATTGATAGAAGAGGGCATCCAAGCGCAAGTCATTCGCCCATTTGATATGGAGTTATTCATTGACATATACATAGGCGCGCTATATCAATTGATGGATCGTAGGACAAGGGAAGGAAATCAGTTGTCATTAGAGGAAGCCCTGCGAAGAACCGTAGATATGCTTATGTACGGAGTGATAGTGAAATAAAGCGGAGACCAGGCAGCTCTTACAGGAGGACGTTGAACACGTCGAACTGTGAAAGGCTGCTTTATTATAAGCTGCTTCACTCATATTCATGGTTGCTGCTTATTACTCGTTAGTTTGAGAAAGGGAGGGTCTTGGACAGTCGTTTCCAATATTATGAATTTACGTTATACTTAATGGTAATGTGAGTTAGCTATTCTCCGACCGTATTATGATGTGATAGGACAGCAGCAGCTATGACTGCATATGGTGCTCAGCATGCTCATTCATGTAAAATACGATACGAGAAGTTGAGAGCAGTGAGCAATATGTATGGCGGATATACACTTGGATGGGGGACGTTAGCCCTGATTAATGCAGGATTGGCACAAACGAAAAATAGAAGCGGGTTGAATTGGTTTTTGATTTCCTTGCTGATTGGGCCTTTGGCAACATTCTTTATCGTCATATCCGATAAAAAGAGTTCTTAGACGTCTACATTTGATCCGATCATGAACACGAATACGAAACTACGAAATCCCATCGCATATAGAGAACTATTTTCCTCTCAATTATACATATCATAATTCGTTTCGAAAAACGATGCAGCCTTCATGAATGGGAACAGAAGCCATTGTCTCTACTCGTGAAGGTTTTCTTTTTTTCATAACTCAACATACTTCATATCAAGCAGCAGAGAAAGTACAAATCAAGATGGAAATGGAGGCGTGAGATGTCAACCATTTTTCAAACCGAGAGCTTAGTCATGAAGCAAATTGATGAAGTCCATGCCGAGCAGGTGGTAGACTACATGGTGCGAAATCGAGAATTTCTGTCAGCGTGGGAGATTAAGAGAGAGCCAGCCTTCTATACAATGGAGTGGCAAACAAAAGTACTGCGAGAAGAACGCATTCAATATGAGAGAGGGTACTTGTTCAAATTATGGATATATGAACTAGACGATACGGAGCGAATTATTGGTTCTATTGCACTTAGTAATATCATTAGAGGGGCATTTCAATCCTGCCATCTAGGTTATAAGCTGGATAAGGATTTGCAAGGAAGAGGGTACATATCTGAGGCGTTGACCGTGATGATTGAAATCGCATTTCGTGATTTGGAGCTCCATCGTATCGAAGCCAACATCATGCCGCATAACAAGGCTTCACTTAGAGTAGTGGAGAAGCAGGGATTTCAATTCGAGGGATTAGCCAAGAAATATCTTAAAATTAATGGGAAATGGGAAGACCACATCCATATGGTGTTGTTGAATGAGGAGATGGAGTAGGGAATGAAGATTGGGCTAGTGAGACATTTTCCCGTTCAGTGCAAACCGGAGAAGAAGTGGATGAGCTCCGCGGATTTCAATCATTGGGTTGAGCAGTATGATCAAGCAAAGGTTGTTCTTGGCGATCCTCTTCATGACAACACGGCGTGGGATCTATGCGTGTCTAGTGATTTATCAAGAGCAGTGACAACCGCCGAGCATATTTATAAAGGCAGAATTATCACAACTCACCGTCTTCGAGAGATTGGAATGCGTTCTGTGTTGCAATCGAATGTCATGCTGCCGCACATTGTATGGATGATTTTGTCACGATTGGCGTGGCTATGCTCTCATCCATCACAAGAGGAGACGAAGCAGCAAACATTAACTAGGGTTAGCAAAGTAATTGATTGGATTGAGGAAGAAAATCAATCGAATGTGCTGATCGTATGTCATGGAGCATTGATGAAGGTTATGCATAAAGAGCTCATACGAAGGGATTACAAGGGCAAAGGAGATTGGAAGCCTCAAAACGGGAAAATGTATCTATATGTGAAGGGTTAAGGAAGATTGGAAGCAGTAGAAGCGTCGTCTTGTTCTTGAAATGCAGTAATGAAGATACATGCAAGATTGGATCAAGCGCGATCAATTAGGTTATCCTTGGTAAAGATGAAAGTATCATAATAATAAGGGGATACGCTGTGCCGAATGAGAAAGTTACCTTAAGAGATCTCGTTTTGGATAAACCATTTGCATATAAATTAAGTGTGATGTTGGAAAGTAGATTAATCGGGTATAAGCATTTTTATCTGTTTTGTGATGAAATCATTGACGTCTATACGAAGCCGCCATATTGGGTTATTCAATTAGCAGTAACAAAGTACCAGGCTAGTGCAATTAGTATTGTGAATCATTACATTTACTCCGAACCGTTTATGGAAGTTGATCCTAAGCTATATGATCAGTACATTGCATGTTTATATCTCAGATATGCAAGAAACGAATTATCATGGGCTTCTTTCTTATGCAAATCAGGGGAGTATTCGGATGGGACAGGAAGCGTAAAGGAACCATGTGAGTATTTTTATGATTTGTTGAATGAATTTGAAGAATCGGAATATAGCAGTGAATTGGAGAAACACCAATTGTATGAAGTAGTTGAGAATTTCAAAAGTGACATTGATGCCATGAATCCAATTTATCAAATGTTCAGGGGTTACTATAAAAAATATGTGAATCGTAATCTTTGTTCATTACCTAGGAAATAATCGCGAGAAACATACAAGAAACCGAGATAGTGGTTAGCGCGGATTAATGCATCGGATTAGAAATAGCCAAGGAGGAAAAAAGGTGAGTAAAGACAAAGCGTTACTTATCATTGATGTTCAAATGGCAATGTTCGACGAATCTGATCCGGTACATGATGGTGAGGGGCTAATAGAGATACTCCGTCGTGTGCTTGCGGAAGCGCGTGCTGCAGGAGTTCCTGTTATTTATGTACAGCATAATGAAAACGAAGGCGCACCACTGGAGCCTGGTCAACCAGGATGGGACATCCATCATGCCATTAAACCGGAAGCTCACGATATTGTGATTCAAAAGAGGAAGCCAGATTCCTTCTATGGGACAACATTGAAGCAGGAACTGGATGATAGAGGCATTCGTGAATTAATCATTGCAGGCATGCAGACCGATGTATGCGTGGATACGACATGCCGCTGTGCGTACAGCCATGGATACAAGATTACGCTATTGAGCGACGCCCATCGTACATGGCCGAGCAGCGGGCTGACCGCAGATCAGATCATTGCGCACCACAATGCTGCACTTCGATTGTTTGCAGATGTGAAAGAAAGCAGGTATGCCTTTGTATCGAATGTGGATTCGGAGCCAGTAAATTCTTCGGAGTCAAGGGAGAATTAGGGGCGTATAGAACGGAGCAGCTTCGAATAGTAGAAGGAGTATGAAATGCAATATGGAAATGATTCGAATGACAATGAAACTGGACAGATCGTAAATGTCTAGTGTTCCAAATGAGTTAACATTGAATATGGGAGGGATCGCCCTGCAGACCTTTTTCCGTTATAACTGGACGGTTCGAGAACAATGGTATCAAATGGTGTAAAGATATCCCCTACGAGGAACTGGTTCGTCCGCGAATAGGTGGTGTCGGCGGAATCTTGCCCACGCTGTTCCATGTGGTTGACGTGGAGTGGAGCTGGATACGTGTACTGCAAGGAAAGCAGGACTTTGATGAAGGATTCGATAAGTAAAGTACGCTTGAGAAAATCATTCAACTAGATGAACAGTTTCGGCCTGAAGTAGAAGAATTTGTTCGCTCATGGAATGACAGCATGGAGACGCGTCTTTTTTATGATCATCGTTCAGACGGCACTGTACTTGTGTATGCTTGGGGAGAAGTGATGCGGCATATCATAGCCCATCACATTCACCATATCGGTCAGCTATCGGTCTGGGCAAGAGAAGTCGGGAAGCAGCCAGTATCGGCTAATATGATTCGAAAAAATCTTATTCAACCAAGCATGACCGCAGATCAACTGTAGTAGATATGCTTTCTACAGCAATGGGACGAAGAAAGAACAGCCAGTTTCCAGCCTGTTATATTGTACGAAGCTATTGCATGTCAACAAAATAGGTAAGTTGAGTGAGGACAATCCATTCGAAGCGTTCGAAGGGTGCGTCTTTTTTTTATTGAAATACGTGAACCATGTATCTCTCCTCAAATGTTTCCCTAAGGAAAAATAATTTACTATATACAAAAGTTTTGGGTAAATATATAATCAGAGGTATATCCGGATATACGAACCAAAAGGAGATGATTACATGAGCGTATTTACTTTGCCAGAACTTCCGTATGCATACGATGAGCTGGAGCCTCATCTGGATGCAAGAACGATGGAAATCCACCATGGGAAGCATCATGCCACTTATGTGGCTAATTTAAATAAGGCGTTGGAAGGTCAGAGGCAATTTGCAAATGCTTCGGTTGAAGAATTGATCAGCAACTTGAACGATGTACCGGAAGAAATACGTGCTGCGGTTCGCAACCAAGGCGGGGGACATTACGGGCACAGCTTATATTGGTCGATTATGAGTCCGACAGGCGGGGGCAATCCATATGGAGACATCGCGAAGGGCATTGAGAAGCACTTCGGCAGCTTCGAACAGATGAAGGAAGATCTGACGAAGGCGGCTATTAGCCGCTTCGGATCTGGCTGGGGCTGGCTCGTCGCGAACGGAGATAAGCTTGAGGTGATGAGTACACCGAATCAGGACACACCGCTAATGGAGAATAAAACGCCTATTCTGGTGGTGGATGTGTGGGAGCATGCTTACTATTTGCAATACCAGAATCGGAGACCGGACTTCGTGTCCTCCTGGTGGAATGTAGTGGATTGGGAAGAAGTGAACCGCCGCTACAATGAAGCCGTACGTTAACAACAATACGATGTGCGTAAACTTTGCGGAAGCAGGACGCTGCTTCTGCAAGGTGTGGGCTGCATCTCAGCGAAGGGAAAATACGGCGCTTGGAGCATTGAATGATTAGGGAAAGGAGCATGCGCATGAGTATGAGCCAAAAGAGGAGTGTAGTAAATCTTTCCGGCCAAGACAGCACCTCCAGAGAAAAAGTATTGTTCTGGCTGAAAAAGCTCGGTACAGTCACAGTTCAGGATCTGATTGATCGGATGGATGTGACAGGCGTTGCAATTCGGCGATATATAACGGAACTGCAAGAAGAGGGGCACATCGTAACGAAGGTGCAGCGCCATCAGGTTGGCAGACCGACGCATTATTATCAACTGACTGATTCTGCATTAGAGCTGTATCCACGTCAATATGATGAACTAGCGACTGAACTGTTCGATGAGCTTGAGGCGCTGTACGGGGAAACGGGTGTGGCTTTGTTCTTCGAACAGAGAAGCACTAAGCTGAAACGACGATATGAAGATACAGTTACTGGAGAAACGCTAGAGGATCGGTTGGAGGCGCTCGTTCGAGTGCAAAATGAACAAGGCTACATGGCAAACGTGCATCCGAATGCAGATGGCTCCTTTTCCTTCGAAGAGAAGAACTGTCCGATTGCCAAAGTGGCGTGCAGGTACGGCCATGCCTGCCGCTGCGAGCTGCAATTATTTCGTTCCTTGCTCCAAGTCCAAGTAGAGCGTACAGCATGCATGGCTGAAGGTGGAAATGTGTGCAGTTATCACATTATGCAAGATTCGTAAATGTAAAATCAATATTGGAGCATGTTCAATAAAGCTTCCCTAATAGGCTTTTCGAGCATGCTTTTTTGTTATCTTCATATTTAACTCATAACATCGGCATGTTTCGAATTATGACACTATCGTTAGCGTATGAATGGATGTATAATAATGGATGATGTTTTGCGGAAACCTTTTGCGGCCAATCTGCATCCAAGTAGTAGAACAATTGCATTAATGCGTCATTGCAATAATAGATTAGCATCTAAGAGGGAGGTGAAAGGGTAATCCATAATTGTAGAATCAGGATTCTAATGGCTGCCCGTCCTGCATTTTGCCTGAATGCCGCATGATAAGTCGCAGTTGGTTATACCAGCTGATGAAAAGCGATTTGGAATGACACATTCACGCAAAAATAGGAGGAAGTACAATGATAAACTATCAAGTAATGACGGAAGCTCAAGTGGACAAATTGAAGGAAATCGATCGCTCGGAGCATATTGAGCTGATTTATGAGATGCATGATGGCAAGATGACGGAAATCCATGCGAACCACGAATGTCCGAATTGGGACATTGAGCAGCTGCAGGAGATGGAAGCACGATATGTATACGAACTGCAGAACGGCGGAATGGCCGTCGGTGCTTTCGATGGAGACACCTTAGTAGGCTTCGGCGTATTGGCTCATCAATGGCGCGGGGAGCAGCTCGACCAGCTTCAGGTTGATCTCATGTATGTATCTCGGACTCATCGCAGACAAGGGATCGGATCGCGCATTATGAATGAGCTGGCGGAAGAAGCGAGAAGAAGGGGCGCAAAGCACCTCTATGTTTCTTCAACGGAAACTCGCTCGGCGGTATCCTTTTACAAGAGCAATGGCAGCCAGTTGACGGATGAAGTAGATCCTGAGCTCTTCCAAAAAGAGCCGAAAGATATCCATATGCTGATTACGCTTTAGAAGTTATGTTACTTCGATAGGATTGTACGATGAAGTGCTGGCGCAATTTGCCAGCACTTTTGTATTTGTAAGTTCTCGTATTTATATGAACAATGTAGCCGAAAGTGAAATCGAAGTAGCTTTTAACCGATAATATGAAATGAAATGAAAGTGAAAGTAAGGGAATATAGAAAAAGAGGGGAAACGAAATTGAATTCGACAATGAAACGATTAATGTCAGTGTTGCTATGCCTTATGTTAGTCCTTACAGCTCATTCAGGTTCGGTTCAAGCCAAAGGGAATAATGGAGGTGTCGTTAGCGAACAGCAATATACACGTATCGGCGAGGATTACGACATTCTTGACGAGAATGTGTTACTGGACAAAAAGGACGGTAGCATTTGGACTTGGGTCTTGAACAAAGATTATTTAGAAACTTTAGATTTCTATGTAGGTGAAATGTACCACATTCCGGGCTTGCAGGATGTGAAGCAATTTAGGTACAAATCGCGTGAGATAGACGGTAGAGATATTATTAACTACGTTGCGTTAAAAAAGGACGGAACCGTATGGTATTGGGACTCCAAAACTGGCGAAGCCGACGCCACTATTATACATAGCCCTATGAATACTCCGTCGCCCATCAAAGATTTGGATAACGTAACTTCAATCGTCGCCGATTTTTTCGACAGCTATAAATTCAAGACCTTGTTCGTATTAAAATCAGACGGTTCGGTGTGGAGTTGGGGAAGCGAAATAGGCGATGCCACGTCGATTCCGATTCAATCCAAGCTGCTTGATGATGTCGTATCCATAAATTCTGCGCACGGTTTGGTATACGCGGTTAAGAAAGACGGTTCGGTATGGAGGTGGAGTACAAGTTCGTACCTTCCGGATTATATCTCTGAAAACAAAGGGCCCGAGCAGATTAAAGGACTTGTCAATATCGTTAATATACAGATAAGCAGTTATGAAAACTTTGCATTCAAGCAAGATGGCACGGTCTGGTCCTGGCCTGCGTATAAGCCTGAAGCGATTCCCAAGCAAATACACCAAGCAACAGGCGCACGGGCTATGGTTGAGTTTAGCCTGATGTCGCGCATGATGTTGCTAGATCAATTTATTGACACCATGTATTCTTTGCAAACGAATGATCAGCTTTGGTCCGTGTACAACGACGATAAAGTATTCCCCGGGCTTACGGATATCGCTACCATATACCTTAAGCACCGGGACAAATATTCTACATGGTATTATGCGTTCAAAAAGGACCAGACCTTGTGGGCGTGGGATGATTATTATGCTTCCTTGCCAAAGCTCGTTGTGTTCACGAAAGGCACGGCAGCGGGCATTCGCTCTGACATAGCAGAGAAACTAATTGGTGAGGGTTCCGGCACAGTAGAAAAATCAACTGGCGAGCGTCCCGGAATTAAAGAAAAACCAATTGGTAATCGTCCCGAGACAGTAGTTCAGCCTAAGAAACGTACGTCGCCTGAAGTTAGCCTTTATCCATTTATCACAATGCTGCAGCCTGGCGGACAACAGCCGATAATCGCAACCAACGTGGTTCCCGGAACTCAGATTACGTATTCCATTGAAAATCCCAGCATCGGAACCTTGGCGAATGTGAATGGCGTTCCAGTTGTGAAAGGGATCAACCCGGGACAAACCATTGTGCGCGCTACCATAAGCAGACCTGGTGTACCGAATGAGACGACTTATGTATTGCTGTATGTCGTGGGTGGCAGCCTGCAGTCCAATACGTATCTCACAGCTGTCCGTTCGCTTCCTGACATTGACAAGCAGAATCCGCTTATGGTGGAAGGATTGACACAAGCAGGAGAGCTTGTGATTACAGCTGCAAGCAGCGAGAAGCTGACCCCAGTTAACGGCCAGTTCGTGTTAACATCCGAGCTGATTGCACGCTTAGCCAGCAATGCGTCAAAGGAGAAGTCACTGGTACAGCAGACGCTATCAGAGAATAAGATTACACTTGCGAGAGAACTGATTGTGAATGCGGAAATTGTGACTTTATCCAATCCAAATGAATATGTGTTCAAGCTTAATAAAGAAGGCTTAGTGGGCCGGAAGGATATTGACTATATTACCGTTCATGCAGGGGATGCGAAACTCGTATTCAATGTTGCGACCGCAGAGCGACTGTTCCAATCGCAGCCGGTTATCGTTATTCGTCTGGCGAAAGAGAGTAACGGCGGATATCGTGTACAGTTTCAAAATGAGCAAGGGCAGGAGCTTTCGGGCATACCAAGTAATATTCAGCTCATTCTGCCTACTAGCCAAATCGATGCGACAAATACAAGTGTGTTCTATGTGAATGGGAAGGCTAGGGAGCCGATCGGTGGGAAGTATAATCCGTCCAAAAACGGCATGGAAGCGGAAATCAATCGTTCTGGAACCTATCTTGTAGAAGAGAATTCAAAATCATTCCCGGATATGAACGGCAGAGATCCAGAGTTGACGCAAGCGGTTCAGTTTCTAGGCTCCAAAGGAATCGTTTCTGGAAAAGGAAACGGCAATTTTATGCCCGATTCTCTGCTAACCCGTGCAGAGTTCACGACGATGCTGGTCAAAGTGTTTAACGCTATGGATGAAACGGCAAAGGAAAGCTTCTCGGACGTGGAGCCGCCGCAATGGCATTATCCATTTATCGCTTCTTCCGAAAAAAATCATATCGTTGAAGGTTATCCTGACGGCACCTTTAAGCCTGATCGTACGATAGAACGCCAAGAAATGACCGCTATTGGCGCAAGATTCCTGCATGAGAGGAAGCATTATTATTATCCTTCGAATCCGGAGGAGTACTTAAATCGATTTGTAGATAAAGAAACGGTATCCAAGTGGGCTAAGCCAACGATGTCCTTGGCGGTGAAGCAGCGCTTGATCGATGTTCCCACCGATAAACAGATTAAAGCACGCGAGGCGGTTACACGCGGGGAAGCCGCACGAATGCTGTATCGTCTTTATTTACAGCTATAATCCTGCATTGACTTACAAGCTGTACCAGCTTCGATATAAGTCGTTTATCTAGATAACTTCTAGCAGCTATTAGAGAAAAGAGCAACAAGTTCGTCGTATTTGAATGATTCGCTCTCGACTTGCTACCGCTCCATACTGATCGTTCCATACTTACCGCTCCACTAGGAGCGGTTTTTTTATTGTTTGTTTATCCGTACAACCGCCAAACTACTCCCTCTACTGGTGGTCAGGAAGAAACGGCTGGTAGTAACATGATTCTATTGATAATGGTTCTCAATATTGTCATTGATCAGTTTAAAACTCGCAAAGGGGAAGTAGAGAAGATGAAAACAATGAAACGATTCACGGTAATGTTATGTGCATGTCTGCTGCTGATTGCAGGATGCGGCAATCATGATGCCAATGATGCCAAAGAAAATGCAGACAAAGAGAAAGAAGTGGTACAGCAGACAGCTGCGGGCAATAAAGCAGCATCAGCGGCAGCGTACCCGCGAACGATTACACATTTGTCCGGCAAGACGATCGTGGAAGCGAAGCCGCTTAAGATCGCAACGCCTTATATATCCTTTGTCGATTATATGGCCGTATTGGACACCTATCCGATTGCCGGTCAAGGGATTGAGATTATTGAGCGGAATTTCCCCAGCTTGAGCAAGCGAATTGCAGGCAAAGGAATTCAGGACTTGGGGATGGAAGCCAATCTCGAGAAGCTGCTGGCAGTTCAGCCGGATTTAATCATCGCGGCAGATGATATGAAGGAGCAGTATGAGCGATTGTCGCAGATCGCCCCGACGGTTATTTTCCCGCAGGCTGGAGAATGGAGAGAAACGCTGAAGCAAATTGCGGAAGTCATTGGCGAGGAGGAGAAGGCTGAGCAGGTGCTCGCGGAATTCGATCGCAAGAGCGCGGAGTATAAGGAGAAGCTGGCGTTCCGCCAGAATGAGTCCGTTCTATTTACGATGTATAGCGGCAAAGAGATGTTTGTCATGTGGAATGATGGTCGATTTGATCCCTTCTACAAGGGACTTGGCTTGAAGCCAGTAGAAGCTGCAGAGGCGAACGGACAGATAACGCTCGAAAGCCTTGCTGCCTTGAACCCGGATCACTTGTTCGTCATCAACAACTGGCAGAATCCGGTTCAAGGCGGTGTTAGGGAAGCGATGAAGAACAGCAAGGTGTGGAGCAGCATGAATGCCGTCAAGAACAACCGGGTGTATGAGCTTGCAGACCCTTCACTGCCTGGGCCAATGGCATTGGCGAAGATCGACGGGATCGAAGAGATCATGCAAGCTATGGGGAAAAAGGATCAGTAAGATAGCGGGGTACATAGTTCCAGTATTCGCTGTTCGTTTTAGATTGACCGTTTGGAATAAGGAAGGGAGATGCTGCATCATGGCAACGACACCATTGCCGTTTATGCTGCGGCTGGTACAGAAGCAGCGCGTCAAATTAATCGCCTCCTGTATCTGCTCCGCGTCAGGCGCTGTATTTGCTTTGGTTCCGTACGTGCTTGTGTTCCGCATCACGGATCTCTTGCTGCGCTCGACTGTGGAATGGCACGACATACGTTGGCTCATTCTTATGGCCTTTATTTCGATATTGCTGCGCTTCATCTTGATGGGGGCTTCGACGATGCTGGCGCATGCCGCAGCATTTCATGTGCTCTATGATTTGCGTGTGCGCTTGGTCGATAAGCTGGGCAGGCTGCCGCTTGGCTTTTTCAGTGAACAGCACTCTGGACGTGTAAAAAAAATCGTAGCCGATGATGTGGAGCGAATTGAATCTTTCATCGCCCACCATCTTCCGGATCTGACGGCTTCCCTTGTAGCACCATTGTTAACGATAGCATACTTATTCAGCGTGGACTGGAGGCTTGCGATCGCCGCCTTGCTGCCGATTCCAGCAGCCTATGCGGTTCAGGGCATTATATTTTTGCGTGGAAGACGCTCAGAGGATATGAAACAGATGCATCATTTATCGGAAACAATGAACGGCGCGATTGTTGAGTTTATCCATGCAATGCCTGTCATTAAATCGTTTAATCAAACCGTACATTCCTTCGCCCGCTATCGCAACTCTGTTGAAAGCTATGCAGCACTGTGGGGGGAGATTGCGCACAAAAAAACGCCGCTGTATACGCTGTTCCTGCTTCTATTGGAATCGGGATTGCTGTTTATTATGCCGTTGGGAGCTTGGATGTACGGTCAAGGAAATGTGACCTTCCCTGTGCTTGTATTATTCCTGCTGCTCGGTGTCGGATTAACTGCACCGCTGCGCCAGATTTCTACCTTGGCCCATATGATGCAGAACAACATGGAGGGGGTTCGGCGTATTCAACAGCTGTTAGCAGAAGAAGAGCTGTCATCTTCCATGACCGTCTGCACGGGGAACATGCCATCCCGATTCGATATTTCCTTTCAAAATGTCACGTTTGCGTATGAGAACCGGCAAGTGTTACACGACATTCATTTTACGGCAGAGCATGGTAAGGTGACTGCACTCGTTGGGCCTTCAGGAGCGGGCAAGTCAACAGCAGCTCAATTAATCGCGCGTTTCTACGAGGTTTCAAGTGGAGCGATTCAGATTGGCGGGATTGATATTCGCTCAATCCCACCAGAGCAATTGATGGATATGATGTCGTTTGTGTTCCAGGATGTTCCCGTCGTGAGTGATACAGTAGCAGCTAATTTGCGCATGGGAAAAGTGGAAGCTCAGGACGATGAGCTGATATCTGCCGCTCAAGCTGCGCAGGCGCATGAGTTCATTATGGCGCTGCCAAACGGCTACAATACGTTGATTGGAGAGGGCGGCGTGCACATCAGCGGCGGAGAACGACAGCGCATTGCAATCGCACGTGCCATTCTGAAGGATGCTCCGATTCTTATCTTAGACGAAGCCTTTGCATTCGCAGATGCGGAAAATGAAGCGAAAATTCAGGACGCGCTAAGCAGACTGATGCATCAACGGACAGTCATCGTGATTGCACATCGACTGTCTTCGATAACAGATGCCGATTGCATCGTCGTGTTGGAGGATGGTCACCTATCCGGCATGGGAACGCATGACGAACTGCTTGCGCACAATCCGCTGTATGCCGGCATGTGGATGGCGCATCGCGAAGCAGACGATTGGTCGCTGGAAGGAAAGGACGGGGCCTATGTTTGACACAATACGCTTCATAACCGGTCGTTCGGGAGCCTTATTCACTCGAGCAACACTTTTCACCATCGTGGAAATGGTCGCAAATGCCGCGCCAATGGGGCTGCTATTCGTGGTATTGATATCCTTGTTCAACGGTACGCCTACGGCCTTGGAAATTGGCTGGTGGCTGGCGATTCTGCTGCTGTTATTTTGCGTCCAAGCGATATTTGCGAGTATGGGACAGATCGATGCACAGCGTACAGGTGCATTGATCATGAAGGATGTGCGGCTGCGCCTGGGCGAACATTTGCGCAAGCTCCCGATGGGGTACTTTTCACGGAAGGATCAAGGGGATATTAGTCACACGCTCTTGGCAAATGTGGACGAAGTAGAAATGATCTTGACACATCTGTTCAATCAATTCATTGGGGCGATTACACTGCCCATCGTAAGCGCACTGTTCCTGCTGCTTGTCGATTGTCGATTAGCGCTCGCTGTATTTGTATCCGTGCCCTTCGCCTTGCCATTATTATTCTGGTCGCAGCGAGTGATGGCAAAGCGCAGCAAGCAGCGGCAATCAGCAGCAGTGGCTGTAAACTCGCGTCTATTGGAATATGTACAGACGATTCGACTGATGAAGGCTCACAATCAAACAGGTCAGCGATTTAGGAGATTGGAGCAAGCCATGGCACGACTGCGAGATGATAGTATACGAGTGGAGGCAATGACTTCGCCTGTTGTCATGCTGTTCTCCATTGTGCTGGAACTTGGGTTTATCCTGCTGCTTATGGTGGGCTGCTACTTGCTGGAAGGCGGGGTTATCGATGTCTCTGTGCTGCTTATTTTTCTGGTTGTCAGCATGAAGTTCTATCAGCCGCTTCGTGTGGCAGGCGCTTCACTGATTCAAATTCGCTATATGACTTCTGCTGGGGAACGGATAAGGGATATTTTTGAAGAGAAGCCATTGGTAGAGCCTGCACAGCCCCAGCTTCCGCAGACATACGGGATTGAATTTGATCATGTATCGTTCAGTCACGGGGATGCTGAGGTGTTACAGGATATTCATTTGCATATCCCTGAAAATAGCCTGACCGCTATCGTTGGGCCTTCCGGTGCAGGCAAGTCTACATTAGCGGGCTTGGTGTCACGTTATTGGGATGTGACGAAGGGAACTGTAAAAATCGGCGGCGTAGATGTGCGTGCGATAAGAAGTGAGGAGCTATTAAGCCGAATTAGTACGGTGCAGCAGCAGCCATATCTCTTCAATGAAACGATTGCAGGCAATATTCGAATGGGCAAGCTGGATGCATCGGATGAGGAAGTGGTGAAGGCAGCTAAGGAGGCTTATTGCCATGACTTCATTATGAAGCTTCCGCGCGGTTACGCTACGATTGCTGGAGAAGGCGGGGCAATGCTGTCAGGAGGAGAAAAGCAGCGAATTGCGATCGCTAGAGCCATTCTCAAGGACGCACCAATCATCATTCTGGATGAAGCGACGGCCTCGCTGGATCCGGAGAACGAGATGCATTTGCAGCGCGCGATTAAGAAGCTGACGCAGCGCAAGACGGTGCTCGTCATCGCTCACCGCCTGAAGACGATCCGCGGAGCGGATAACATCGTTGTGCTGGAGCAGGGTCGGGTTGCGGAGCAAGGCACACATGAAGAATTGCTTGCGCATGAAGGCACGTACTATCGCCTATGGCATGAGCAGCAGAGGATTGGCGGCTGGAAGATTGGGAGAGGGGTTGCAGGAAGAAGGGAGAAATTAGAAGAGTAGAGGAGTAGGGGAATGAGGATAGCGATTACTTCATAATGTCCCATTGATTCTTGGGCTTAGCCTTACGCAAGTTATTGATTGTTGATACCAGGATCGGGTCAGAAAGGATAGAGATATTCGATATAGTAACACGAAGTGCTGGATAACATTTCTACTCACGAAACATCAATTCAACCGTTCTAAAGTGAAATGGACTGTAGTACCCATTTACTTTGGAGCGGTTTTTTTCATGCAGGAATGGAGGTTCATGTCTACAATTCGTACCCTAAAATGATATACTAGGTAAGCTAATGTGGATTATTTCATCATTTAAGATGGGAGAAATGTGTCATGCAATCAAATATCCTTATTCTTGAAAAAACGTCTTCAGGAGAACTGGTGAAAATAGACGAGCGTGCATGGACTACCAGTATGGTGCAGCTGCTTGAACATGCGAATTATTTGCTCGTGAATGATGCGGAATATGAGATGCTGGAGGGCCGGCTGAATGTGAACACCGGCAATTTTGAATTGCTCGTCGAGTCAGTTCGAAAGCCTTGAAAATATACCGGAAAGCAGGGAAGGATTAATGGAACGAAATGAACAGGAGCAGAAGACGACAAGTCCAGAGACGACTGAATCCTGTGCGACTTCGGCAAAGCCGCTCAAGGTATTAAGCACATCCCTGGGCGTTGCGCTCGCCGCCAATCTGCTTATGAGTTCGTCTGCGATGGGTCAACAGAGTGCAGCTCCGTCTGATCAGGCGAAGCTGGTTGAATGGTCGACAGAGGAAGTGAAGCAGTATTTCGATGCCAATATGGACTGGAACATCCCAGTACCAGAGAAGGAAGAATCAGAAGGCAACAGTGTTGGCGGTAGCGCTGGCAGCGGGAGCGGGTCATCTGGAGGAGGAAGCTCGTCCGGAGGGTCATCTCATACGACCTACGTCCATCACGGAGGTTTTGGCTGGGATGACATGCTGCTCTATCACATGATCTTCAATCGAGGAAGCGCGTATTCCTCTACGAGTTGGTCTTCAGGCGGAAGCGTGTATGATACGCGGACGAATTCACCTTATCGTGCGAAATCGTTCTCTTCTGATAGTTTCCAGAATCGCCCTGTCGTGAATTCGAGGGTTCGACCTACTACTTCGAACGGCTCGGGTTCCATTATTCGCAGATCTTCGGTTGGATCAAGTAAATCAAGCTCCTCGTCGCCTGGAGGAATCGGCGGTAAATCAAGCAGCTTTAGTTCGTCAGGCGGTTCCAAAAGCGGAGGGTGGTTCGGCGGATAATGGGATTTGAAGTCATTGGTCAGCCGCATCCGAATCGAGCAGAACGTGTCGCGCAATTGGCAGAGCTCGGATTCAACTGGGCGAATATCGAAGAGGAACAATATTGGGTAGATCAGGTCATTGCAATCAATGCGGGCATGAGTCAGGAGCTTCATGTGGTGTCGGCGAAGCTGTGGAGCATCTTTGACAAGGCTGCCCGTTTTATTATCGGTCGCAGAGACCTCTATGAACTCCTCTCGATTCCGGAAGTGTTATGGGACGGCTTGGAGCAGATTGAGCCTAATGAAATAGGCAAGCTGAGTCAATATGCTCGGTTTGACTTTGCTATCGATCATAATGGATCGATTAAGCTGTTGGAGTTGAATGCAGATACCCCAACGGGGTATGTAGAAGCAGCTGTTGCTACACCGTGGGTGTGCAAGCAGTACGGACTTGAGACACCGAATAGTGAAATGTCGAAGCAAGTGAAGGAAGCCTGGGCGAGTAATCCGCCTGAATATGCTGCATGTGTAGGTTATGGTGAGCATGCAGAAGATTCGGGTACGATTGACATGCTCGTTAAGCATTCGGAGTTGCCGATGCGATGCATCGATTGTCTGGATTTATGGGTGGATCAAGGGGAGCTGAAGGTAGGAGAGCAGACGATACGCAGTCTGTTCGCGCTGTACCCGAAGGAATGGATGGCCATTGACGAAGGTGGAGAAGCACTTGCTCATTCCATTGAAAATGGGTATACAACGATACTGAACTCACCGCATGCGATCATTTTGCAATCGAAGGGACTGCAGGCGGTTATCTGGGCGATCCATGAACTGGGCTCAGAAATGTTCACGCAGGAAGAGCATGCAGTCATTGCGCATTACATGCTGCCAACATACAACAAAGCTGTCTTTGACGGAAGCTATGTATCCAAGTCGATGTTCGGCCGCGAAGGTGGTTCTGTGCGGCTATTCGATTCGCAAGGAAATGTAGAAACCGAAGATAAGGATGGATTTGATACAAGTCGATTCTTCAGCAGAGTCTATCAAAAACGTGCCGAAATGGCACAAGTGGATTTGCATCACGGCTCCTTTCATTTATTAACGGGTGTGTTCGTCATCAACGGGGTGCCATGCGGGATACTTGGCAGAGTTGGCGGGCTTATTACCGGGAATAACAGCCATTTCATAGCGATTGGAGTGAAAAAATAATGAGCCTGAATCGAAATAGCGGGAGTCGAAATCACGACATTCGTGTTCAGCAGCAAAAAAAGAAACGAATGATCAACAATCTGCTTGTGTTAGGGATATTTGCCTGTCTAATTATTTTCTTCGTGTACATCATTAATCTCGGAGCTGAAGGAAACGACAATTCCATAGATACAGCAACGGTACCTTGGGATTATAAGATTGAGAGCGCTAAGGTAGGAGACATCATCGGAGGAGATATGACAATCCTGCCGGATAATCAACTGCTGCCGAATGACAACAATTATGCGACTGGTGATCAAGTATGGACGCTCAAGTATATGACAGCCAATATGCTCCCTATTAACGAGAAGGGCAACGATATTAATTTGTCGTCATGGGAACCGATTAAATCGTACTCATCCAAGGAAGCGGCCGAGAGAGATTTGAAGGAGCTGAAGCTCAACTTGAAGGCCGAGGTTGAATTAGTGGGTGTGTACAAAACCGAGTACCAGGGGAAACTCCGTCAATTCGCCGTGATTACACTTCCATCCGGACATACGGTGAAGCAGCCAATTGATGACGTGCGTTACCAGAAATTTAAAAACAAGAAAAAGGTCAGCGTGATGCTGGAGGAAGTTCATGATTTTGTGGACTATGACTTAGCGATGGCCAAATTCCGGGGGTGGGCAGAATGATATTTGTGAATATTTTGATCAGTATTCTCACGATCATGGCGTTACAATTTATCGGCATGTATGTGTTCAGCGTGCTGACGCCATTTAATGATTTCGAAGAATTGAAGAAGGGCAATGTTGCAGTAGGGCTTGCGATGGGCGGCAAGTTCATGGGCACGGCAATTGTGCTCGGTGTGTCGGCTTTTACGAACTCATCCATTATCCATATGGCACTATGGTTTGGCGTTGGATACATCTGTTTGATCGCAACGTATTTGCTGTTTGATCTCGTTACTCCGAAGATGAGTGTAGCTGAGCAGTTGCAGAATCGGAATACTGCAGTTGGCATATTATTGTGTTTCCTATACATTGGCATGGGATTCGCTATTAGCAGTTTAATCATATAATCGTTTGTGTACACAAAGACTCCCTGATTAGTAACTTAGGAACATGAACTTTTGTTCTATAGAAGGGAGTCTTTTTTCGTGTGGTTGTCTCAAGGCAAGGAATGGCACCTTCTTTTACGAAATGATTATGTTGTACATGATGTATCTATGAATTGCCTAGTTAACTCGAACCTAGTAAACTGTATACAAGATATGGAAGATGGATCGAGATAGTCAGTGATCAACTATGCACATCTAGTCGGGGATATAGTAGTGGTCATGTAGTTATTCATCCTACTTACGGGGGGAGGTTATATCGTGAATCAACTTGTCATTCAGGATGCTAGAGATGCAGCAATCAAGGCGGCTCGACAAGCTGGACAGGCGATTAAGCAATTGTTCGATCAAGTGGCGCACGTGGAAATGAAGGATGAGCATGGAGATGTCGTTACAGAGGCTGATCTACTAGCGGAAGTAATCATTGTGAAGGAGATACAAGCTAACTTCCCTGATCATCAAATCCATAGTGAGGAAGCAGGGATTATTGGAGTTAGCAGCGATTGGCAGTGGCTCGTAGATCCGCTGGACGGAACAAATAATTTTGCAATTGGTATGCCGCTATTTTCCTGCTCCATTACCGTTATGTACCAACAAGAACCGGTTGTGGGTGTAGTGTATGAGCCGATGACGGATCGACTATTTCATGCAGCCGTTGGGAATGGAGCCTATTGCAATGACCAGCGAATGCAAGTGAAGAGCTGTCCTAGCTTGCACAAAGGGAATATTGGCTGGATTCAAGGGCATAAGGTACAGCAGGATCCTACCGCAGTTGGCTTGCGCCATTATATTGACACAAGATGCAAGCGAATGATGCGCCTATGGGCTCCAACCTTGCAATGGTCTATGCTTGCCAAGGGGGATTTGGATGCAATCGTGCTGTACAAATCCGAAGGAGATGACTTGTATTCAGGCATTCTGATGGTTAAGGAAGCGGGCGGAGCCGTCATTGATTTTAATGGAGAACCGTTTACTGGGATGAACTCAGAGCCATACCTTATCGCTTGTCATCCAGACCATGAACAAGAGCTGCTGCGAATGGTGCGAACGGGCATGTCAGTACCAGCGCGACTGTAAATCCGAGCGATATCAATGCTTTTATAGAGATATAAAGCTATATATTTTAGGAGGTAAAGATGAAGCCAGAGATGAAATTATTTTGTTTCCCGTATGCAGGAGCGTCTGCCATGATTTATAACAAATGGAAAGCCCATATGGCAGCGGGCATTGAACTGATTCCCGTAGAATTGGCTGGCAGAGGCAAGTATTTTGGAACCCCGTTCTATGACAGCTTCGAGGACATGATCGAAGACGTATATCACAAGATCGAAAGCCAGCTTGATGACGGCCCCTATTCGATATTCGGGCACAGCATGGGAAGCTGGATTGCTTATGATCTCGCGCACAAAATAACGGAACTGAAGCGACCCTTGCCCGAGCATATCTTTTTTTCAGGACGCAGAGCGCCGCATATCGAAAGCAGACGGACAAAATATTACGAGCTCCCGGACGATGAGTTTTTGGATGAGATTTATCGATTAGGGGGAACGCCCAAAGAGCTGCTTGAAAATAAAGAGCTTTTAATGATGTTCCTTCCCGTATTGAGGACGGATTTCAGACTTGTAGACTTGTATCAATATGAAGAGCGTCCAGGCAAACTTTCCTGCAACATTTCTGTATTAAGCGGGGAGGATGATGCGATATCTTTGCCAGATTTGCATGCTTGGAAGCAGCACAGTTCGGCCGATTGCACCGTTCATATGCTTCCAGGCGGGCATTTCTTTATTAACGATCAGACCGTGCAAGTAACTGATATCTTGAATCGTACCTTAAAACGTACGCTAGCCAGACAATACTGAGCCGGAAATGCATATACCACCATGCATGTTCTATCATGAATGTTTTATCATGCAAGTTCATTAGCGCACATGATTTCAATGCTGCGCTTTTTTTTATGGGCTCAAGAATATAAAAAAAGTGAAACTGATGAGAATTTCCGAATCGAAAGAATTAGCCATTCATGCATTTGACTTTATAGGTTGGACAAGTTACAAAGAAAAGTAACAACCAGCCTAGAAGGAGATAACACGGTGACGAAAATATTGCTGGTAGATGATGACGCTCATATCCGGGAGCTGGTGAACTTGTATTTGACTGACGAAGGGTTCGAAATTATCGAAATGTCTAATGGCGAGGATGCGTGGAAATACGTTGCCGAAGGGCGCCCGTTCGATATGGTCATTCTCGATATTATGATGCCCAAGCTGGATGGATGGGAATTATGCCGCAAGCTGCGCGAACACGGGGAGTTCCCGATATTGATGATTACCGCCAAAGGCGAGCAGGATCATAAAATCAAAGGGTTTCATCTGGGGACGGACGACTATTTGACGAAACCGTTCGATCCGCTCGAGATGGTGCTGCGGGTAAAAGCGCTGTTCAAGCGTTATCGCATTGCGTCCTCCCAGCAGATAGAACTGGGTGATCTAATGCTTGATAAGCTCGGGTACCAGATTTTCGATCACTCGAATCAGGAAACAATCACGCTCCCGCGCAAGGAATTCGAGCTGCTCTATCAACTAGCGAGTCATTCCGGACAACTGTTTACGCGCAGGCAATTGATCGATCTAATTTGGGGCATGGACTATGAAGGAGACGAAAGGACGGTCGATACGCACGTGAAAAAAATCCGCGAGCGCTTCGCCGACCACGAATCTTTCCGCATCGTCACCCTGCGCGGACTTGGCTACCGACTGGAGGTGGCGCGTGATTAAGTCGCTTTATTTCCGAGTCGCGTTAGTGTTCATCGGGATTGTTATCGTGAGTCTTATCGCTGCCCTCTCGGTATCGACGACGATATATACGAAGCAGATCAAAGGGTCGATCGAAAATGAGATCATTGCCTATGGAGGCAAGGTAATTCGAATGCTTCAGAGTTCTCCGAAGGGTGAAGCGGAGGAGTATATGAAGCAGGCTGCCAATCTGTCGAACTTGAACATCGGTATCTTCGATACATCCAAGCAGTTGATCTCTGAGAATAAAAATATTGGAAGCGTCGATGCTTCAAAGCTGCAGTCCGTATTGAACGGCGGTGTTTATCGGGGAACAATTCAGGTCAATGAGAGTGGGCGGGAGGAGGAGCATCTATTGATCGGGCTCCCTTTTCAGATCGATTCTCGTTCTTATGCGTTGTTCCTCTCGCCTCGCTTCCAAGAGATGATCAAAACCTTCCAAGTGGTTACCCGCACAGTGCTGATCATTGCCCTAGTTATCGGCAGTGTACTCATCTTGATTGCGGCGCGTTATATCGTCAGGCCTTTGCGCGTCTTAACGGAAGGAACTCGCAAGGTTGCTGCTGGCAATTTCAATGTAACGATCCAATCGAAAAGCAAAGACGAGGTTGGGCAGCTGACGAGCAGCTTCAATGACATGACCAAGCAGCTCAACGCACTGGATCAGATGCGAAGCGAGTTCGTCAGCAATGTGTCCCACGAGATTCAATCGCCGCTCATGTCCATATCCGGCTTCACCAAAGCCCTCAAGAGCAAGAAGCTGAACGAGGAGCAGCGTATGCATTATTTGACGATCATCGAGGAAGAGAGCGAGCGCCTGTCCCGCATGGGTCAGAACCTGCTGCGGTTGTCTTCTCTTCAATCCGAGCATCCGGCCGTAGTTCCGCGGAAGTTCCGCTTGGACGAGCAGCTTCGGAGCACGGTGATCGCGAGTGAACCGCAGTGGATGGCGAAATCGCTTGTGATTGAACTCGAGCTGGAAGAAGAAGTGATGATCGAAGCGGATGAAGATTTGCTCAATCAGGTATGGACGAATCTGCTGAACAATGCCGTTAAATTCACGCCTAAGGGAGGACGTATTCAGCTCTCGCTTCAACGTTCCGGCCAATGGGCGATCGTTCGCATAGCGGACAGCGGAATCGGAATCGCGGAGGAAGAGCGGAAATTCATTTTTGTACCTTTTCATAAAACGGATAAATCCAGGGACACAGCGGTCAAAGGAAACGGTCTCGGGCTGTCGATCGTCAAGCGCATCGTAGATCTGCATCACGGTGACATCACGGTTGGCGGAGCTCTCAACGAGGGAACCGCTATGACGGTGAAGCTGCCGCTGTCCTTCGAACAATTGTAAAGCTGAGAACACATTCGGGACAAATTCGGATGATATACTCCTTTCGTATTAGAAAGGAGACTTCGCATGAGTTATTTGAGCAAGCTTAGCTTGAAAAATGGAGTGGCGGTTATTATTTTATGCATTTTGGTGACCTCCCTTGGACTTTATTCAACCACGACGATTAAGCAGCAAACGTACCCGGACGTCAGCTTTCCGGCGGTGTTCGTGCAGGCAATTTACCCTGGGGCATCGACAGAGGAAATCGAAACGGATGTCACGACTCCGATCGAGGACAGCTTGAAGGGGCTGGAGGGGTATGACACGTTAACGAGTACGACGTCTGAAAATACGGCAGCCATTTTCCTTCAATATCCATTCGGCAAAGACATGGACAAGATTGCTGCGGATGTCGAATCGGCAGTCTCGAAGGTAAACCTGCCTGAAAAGGCGAACGTGGCTGTTAAACGACTGGCTGCCAATGAAATGCCGATATATACCGCAGCGATTTTCTCATCGAAAAATGATCCCGAAGGGCTGCAACAGCAGCTGGAAACGGAAATTGTTCCGAAGCTGCAAAAGTTAGAGGGCGTGAGCTCGGTCGAGCTGCAAGGGACAACCTCGAAGCATCTGAACATTGTCGTTAACAAAGAGAAGGCAAGCGCATACGGCATTTCGCTGAGTGCGATTCAGAGCGCGCTGCAAGCGCAGAACTATGCGGTTCCTCTCGGCTCCGTCAATCAGCAAGACAATACGATTCCGATTCGGCTCGTTGGCAAGGTCAATGCGGTTCAGCAAATCGAGAATATGAAGCTGCAGGCAAGCGGCGGTCAAAGCGCGCAAGCACAGGGCCCAATGAATCAAGGCCAGATGCCAAAGCAAACTCAATCGGGTCAAGCTGGCAAAACGGGACAACAACTGTCTGCTTCTTCGGCTTCTTTGTTTCCGTCCGTAAAGCTATCGGACATCGCCGAAGTAAAGACCGTATCGGAGCAGGATCAGATCTCGCGCTTTAATGGCAAAGAAAGTTACGTCATTCAGGTCATGAAATCTCAAGACGCGAACACGGCAGATGTTGCCGACGCCGTCAAGGACGTGTTAGCTGACCATGAGAGCAAGGCAGGCATGGACATCCATGTTATTAACGATCAAGGTGCGGACATTAAGGAATCAGTGTCCGGCTTGGTTCGTGAAGGTCTGTTCGGGGCACTGTTCTGCGTCCTGATTATCTTCCTCTTCCTGCGAAATGTACGGGCAACGCTCATTTCGATTCTTTCGCTGCCGATCTCGATTTTTGCGACGATTGCGCTATTGGATCAGATGGGGTATACCCTGAATATCATGACGCTAGGCGGCATTGCGGTATCGGTTGGGCGCATCGTTGACGACAGCATTGTCGTGATCGAGAATATTTACAGATGGCGCCAAGAGAAGGGCACTGAAATGGGCGGCAAGGAGCTTGCCTATAAGGCTACGAAGGAAGTAATCAGCGCCGTAGGATCTTCCACGTTGGCGATGGTGGTCGTGTTCCTTCCGCTGGCCTTCGTCAACGGCATCGTCGGCGAGTTTTTCCGTCCATTCTCGATTGCGGTATGCATCGCGATTCTCGTATCGCTGCTCGTTTCCATGATGCTTATCCCCGTGCTCGGCGCGAAGTTCTTCAACAAAGTGAAGCCGCATACGAAGGAAAGTATCCTCGTTCGCGGTTACGAGCGCTTGCTGCGCGGTGCGCTTCATCATAAGGCCCTCGTGATTGTCGCGTCCATTGTTCTGCTCCTTGGATCATTGGCAACAATCCCGCTGCTCGGCGTCTCTTTCTTGCCGACAGGTGCTGCTCCGGCGATTCAAATCGAAGTCAGCATGCCAGCCAAAGAAGAACTGGAGCAAATGAACAAAGTCAGCAAGCAATTGGACAAGTATTTGGAGTCGGTTGACGAGGTAGAGAATTATCAGCTGTCGATTGGTATGGGGGGAAGCGGGGGCCAGATGCTTCTAGGCGCTTCGTCAGCCAATAAAGCGACTTACACCGTCACGCTTCAAGAAGGAACGGCTACGGACGAATTGATCGATAAAGCGACAAAAGAAATTACGAATTCCGTTAACGCGATCGTTCCCAATACGGAAGTCATGATCAAAGAATCGCAAGCGCAAGGCCCGCCTTCCGGCAATAATATCGATGTCAGCTTGTATTCTTCCGATGCAGCGGCGCTGTCCAAAGCGGCACATCAAGTGGAGATGCTGATGAAGCAGCGGGACGATTTGAAAAATATTACGAACAACTTGAACGGAGTCGTTCCGAAGTGGGAGCTGTCGATCAATCAAGCAGGCAAAGATGCCGGCATTTCCTACTTCCAGATCATGCAGGTCGTTAGTGAGCAATTGAAACCGACCAATGTGGGAACGTACACGTTGGACAATAAGGAATGGGACTTAACGCTCTCTTATAAGGAGCAAATTACGTCGAAGGATCAGTTAGAGAATGTGACAATTCCGTCGATAGCCGGAATGAAGAAATTAAGCGATATCGCGGATATTCATGAAATTACCGCGCCTGTATCCGTCAGCCACGATAACGGAAAAACGTATGCGAAGGTGAGCGGGACAATCAAGGGCACGAATACTGCCATGATCACGAAGGAAGTGCAGAAGGACATTGACAGCCTGACGCTTCCGGAAAATGTGGAAGTGAATTATGGCGGTGGATTGTCGATGATCAACGACGGCTTCCAAAGCATACTGCTTGCCATGGTCGGAGCGATCGGCCTCGTCTTCCTCGTGATGAGCGTAACATTTGGCGGGTTGCGGACGCCATTGATTATTCTGTCTTCACTGCTGTTCGTTCCAATTGGCTCGTTCGGCGCCTTGCTCATTACAGGACAGACGTTGTCCATGAGCTCAATGATCGGTGTGCTGATGCTCGTCGGCATTGTCGTCACGAATGCGGTCGTCATGCTGGATCGCGTTGAACGGAATGCGAAGTCTGGCATGGAGCTGCAGGAAGCGATCGTCGAAGCGTGTGCGACGCGTCTGAGACCGATACTGATGACAGCCTTTGCCACCATTTTGGCGCTGATGCCGCTGGCCCTGTCGCATTCGACGACAAGCTTGATTTCCGGTGGACTGGCCATCACGGTTATCGGTGGTTTAACGACATCAACGTTGTTGACGCTTATCTTCGTTCCGGTGCTATATCTATTGACCGGACGCAAACGGAAGTTTATCGAAGAAAGCTTCTAAGAGTGGATGAAGTTATTGTATAATAGTGGAATATGACATAGCGACGCGCGACCCGACTTGAGATAATCTTATCTAAGTCCGGGTCGCGTTATTGTTAAGGGGGTGGGAAGTACGGCACCGGAATTCAGGCGAAACCGATCGTGGATATGGCAGTCGGCGTAAACGATCTTGGGGACATATCAACATTTAATGATAAACGCTTGAGGGAGCATCAATATTACAGACTACAGGTAAAGCTTGAGGACGAAGTGGTGTATGCCAAATTTTCAAGCCTCGAAAATCTGGTTAAGACTCACTTTCTGCACGTCGTTGTTCATAATAGCGAGAAATGGAATGCGCTACTTATATTCAGAGACCAATTAAGAGCCAATCCGAATCTTGGACAAGAATATGTCGAGCTAAAGAAGACCCACGCAGCGTTATACAACAACGACGAACTCGCTTACACCGCAGGAAAAGAAGTATTTGTGAAGAAGGTAATACAGGATTTTCGTTCGAACAACTCTTAGATCAGAGAGGGAAGTGATTCAGTATGAAATCTCCTGGCGGATCAATGTTTCCTTACTATTACAAGGGTGGGGAAATCCATTGCCTGAAGTACGGAAGCCATTATTCGAATACAGAAAAGCTGTTCGAACTAATGAAGCAAGAAGAGGAATTTATCCTTCACACCAACAGGAGATTGAAGATATGGGTGGATTTTTATAAGACCACGATTACGGAACAAGTGCTGCAGCAATTTATCGCGCATATTACGAATTTACATGCACGCATTGATAAGCTGTCGATAGTAGGGTTAACAAGATTCAATATGTGGAGATTGAAAAGAAGAATAAAAAAGTCGGGAATCAGACTGAATATGTCCTTCTACGAAGATCCTGAAGATGCAAAGACATGGCTCGTAAGCGATTAGAAAGAATTCTATTAATAGATATAAGGGGGGGATTAGAATGAAATATACGATTAGACCAATAAGGGAACAAGACATCTCTTTTTTATGGATAACGCTATATGAATCTTTGTATGTACCGGAAGGCAAGGAATCCTTTAGCCGCGATATTATTAACGAACCTTCCATTTCGAAATATGTAGAAGATTGGGGCAGGGAAGGCGATCTGGGTTATATCGCTGAAAATGCCGAAGGCGAATCCATTGGCTCTATCACGGTGAGATACTTTAGTGAGGATAAACGAGGGTACGGATTTGTAAGCAGCGAAGTGCCGGAACTGGGAATGGCGATTTTACCGGCTTATCGCGGACAAGGATTAGGAAGCGCTTTAATGAAGAAATTGTTTGCTGGATTGAGCGAGCAGGGAATTGATCGCGTATCCTTAAGCGTAGATCCAGACAATGCGGCAGCCGTGAAATTGTATCAGCGATTCGGGTTCAAGGCAGTAGGTGAGGTGGGAACGTCCATCACGATGCTGGCTCAAGTAAATAGGGCATAAACAAAAGAAAATGAATAGGAACGAGATACATAACGTACATGATAACTAGACTAGCATGAGGAGATCAACGAAAAAACTATCTATCCATCCTGTTACGCGGGATAATTGGGAGACTGCTATTCAAATTAAGATTCATGAGGAGCAAGTGCCATTCGTACCTTCTATTTATGAAGCGCTGACGTATGCATATATCAAGCCTTGGGATGAGGCGCTGGATCCCTTTCTTGTATGTGATGAAGAGATTACGATCGGATTTTTCTACATCAGCTATACACCGAATAGCGCAGATAATTACTGGATTGGCGGCTTTCAAATCGATAAGTCCTATCAGGGTAAAGGCTACGGCAAGCAGGCAATGAGAAGGATCATTGAATTCATTTGTGAGACTCATCCTTCGTGTAAGCTTATTTCCCTAACGGTTGAGCAGGACAACAAGCTGGCTCAGCGGCTTTATGAAAGCATTGGCTTTATGAAAGCATTGGCTTTGTGAACCAACAGGAGCATAATCAAGACGACGAAGTCATTTACCAACTGGTTCTTGAAGGATCGTAACGCATGAGACCTCAGATCGTGTTACATCTTTTTTTTCGCTGGATGGCAGATTGACGATACCTCCTAACCGCAATGTCAGCGAATGGATGGCGTCGGGATCGATGGGAGAGTCAATTAGTAGCGGGTGACAGCTATTTTGCGTGCTAGTTATCAGGATGAATGGAGAGAATGCTATGAAGTATTTTTTCGGAATTGTTCCACCTTTGAGCATTTATGAAAAATTGATGTCGGTGCGCAATCAATACCATTACTCTGGGGTCGAACCGCATATTACAGTTAAACTTTCGTACGGGACAGGAACGATAATGCCTGTGAATTGGATGTCCGAATGTAAGAGAATAATAGAAGGATTTCGTTCGTTTTCCGTATACGTTGGCGAGCTCCGCTATTTCGGTGACAAGGACGTGTTATATATAGGGGCTGACTCTCCCGAATTAACTGAATTACATCGAAAGCTTGTCGCCGTTTTTGAGCCGACTGAAGAACAAACGAAGCGTTGCTTCGAATTGAATTTGTATATCCCTCATTTAACGGTTGCCAAAAAAGAAAGTTTGTCGGAAGAGATTCTCGAAGAAATGGAGCGAACACTATTTCCACATTTTCAGGATAGACAAACCTTTGACGTTCATGAGATCCGGCTGTATGCGCGGGACGATCAGAATAAGACATTTCAGAAATATGAGGACATTCAGATGACACGGTAAGTTAACTTAGAGCTGCCCACTAAATAATCATAAAGGAAGATGCCTCATGAAGTTGGAATCGCCACGATTGCTTATCCGTGATTTGCAGAGAGACGATTGGATGGACGTACACGCCTATGCCTCCAATCCAGAAGTAACGAAATATATGCTCTGGGGCCCGAATTCTGAAGCGGATACGAAAGCATATATGGAGGAACAGCTCGAGCAGCAGCAAGCTGCCGAGCGAAGCCATTATGAGTTCGGCGTTATATTGAAGGATACGAATACATTCATTGGCGGCTGTAGTATATACCCGCAGGGAAGTAATGCCGAAATCGGGTATTGCTTCAATCCTGATTTTCATGGGAATGGATATGCGACAGAAGCTGCGTATGCTTTGCTCAGGTTAGGATTTGAAACATTACATATGCATCGCATTTATGCCACTTGCCGTCCTGCTAACATTGCCTCCGCAAATGTCATGAGAAGAATCGGCATGAAGCAGGAGGGGCATTTGAGGGAGCATTTATGGAGCAAAGGGATGCATCATGATTCCTATTTATTCTCTATTTTGGAGCGCGAGTACGATTATTCGAAAAATCCTGGGAGCTAACCTTCTTGTAAGCAGATCGGCGGCTCGGTCCAAGGCTCTGGATGACTTGTCCTGTATCGGGGTCAATCGCAACTGAAAAATCATAAAAGTGATCGCTGAACCCTTCCATCCAGTCTACTAGATCCTCCGAATAGAACCAGAACGAGAGGATGCGGGAATCGGACTGTTGTGCCAGACGCTCCTCCCGACAGTCTATGGAACAATTGCTGAGATCCAGACCCAACTCATCCGCCTTCGTCTGAGCCGCTTCGATCGCCTTCATCAGATGTGCGGTATAAGTACGATCAATATTAAAGATGCTGTTTGGAAATTGCCTGTTTTCACACGTCATCGCTATCTCCTCCAATTGTGTCAACTCTCATGCTACTTCTGTTTATTCAAGTTTTCTGGTTACAACTTTCTATTTTTATAGTAAAGGATAGATGGCCAAATGAGAAGTAATGGGTTAAAACGCTATTAAGGCTGCATGAGAAGGGAGAATCGAACCTATTGAGAACCGAACGAGAAATGATGGACTTGTTTATTGAGTTTGCCAAGCAGGATGATCGTATCCGATTAGTGACCTTGGAGGGCTCGCGCACGAACAAAAATATAATCCCTGATACATACCAGGATTACGATATTTCTTATTTTGTGACCAATCTCGATTCCTTCAAAGCAGACGATCAGTGGTTGGACGTCTTCGGGGCTCGCTTAATGATGCAAAAGCCAGAGGACATGGAGTTGTTTCCGCCCGAACTTGGTAATTGGTTCTCCTATCTCATCTTGTTCGAGGACGGCAACAAATTAGACCTGACATTGATCCCGATGAACGAGGTCGAGGCTTATTTTGCCGATAGTGACGGCTTGGTTGAGGTGCTGCTTGATAAGGATACTCTTGTTCCTGACGGAGTTGTGCCAGACGACCGCCAATACTGGATTAAGAAGCCGAGCGCAAGAGAATTCGATGATTGCTGCAATGAATTCTGGATGGTATCGACCTACGTCGTAAAGGGGTTGGCGCGCAAAGAAATCCTGTTCGCCATTGATCATCTGCACGAAGTCGCCCGGCCTAATTTGCTGAGAATGATGGCATGGCACATCGGTACGGAGCATGGCTATACTTTCAGCGTGGGGAAGAATTATAAATTTATCGACCGATATCTGATTGAAGAAGACTGGGATTTGTTATTATCAACCTATGCTGAGAGCAGCTACCCAAGCATGTGGCAATCTTTATTTACGTGCTACGAGCTATTCCGAAAATACTCGAAAGCCGTAGCCGAGCATCACGGATACCCGTATCCGGATTATGATAGAGCCATTACGACTTATGTAAGAGAAATCTACGACTTATTGTCTTGATGACCGCTGGATACCGAGTGATGAACAGATAACCATCTGCATGATAATACGGTTTCTGCAAGACAAATAAGGTTTATCAGTCCACCTAATAAGGAGTCATTTACACATTCTGATTAGAATAGACTATCGTTTCTGTTTACCGAAATTATCGGAGACATTTCTGTCTACCTAAATGGTGGAGGGGATGTCTTTTTTCTATGTAAGTTGATATTTCCAATATTACACAACGTCGGTATATACTAGGGGAGAGCGAGTAAGGTGAGTATAAATATGGAAAAGCACAAAGACAACGAGATTTAGTGTGTTATCAGAGTCGGCGTGGAAAATTACTCGGAAATATATCCACCATGAAAAGCCGGAGAATTGGTTGTTTCCTGGTCAGGAAAAGAAGAGGCATTTGACGGGGAAAACGGTACAGAAGGTTTTTGAGGAGGGGGAAGGCCAGGGCTGTGATTCAAAAAACCAGTTACCGTCCATACGCTTCTCCATTCTTTTGCAACGTACTTACTGGAAGCCGGTACGGATCTACGATACATTCAAGAGCTTCTTGGCCATCACAGTCCGCGAACCACGGAGCATTATACACATGTTAGTAAAGGTCGAGTTAGACGCATTATGAGCCCACTGGATCGGATTATGAGTGAAATGAGGGAGAAAGAAGAGGGCAAGAGGTAAGTGATTAAGTGTTCTCGAACCAAGTTGCTTGGGGGTTCGCGGATATCTACATCTTTGTATGTGTTCGCGAAGTTCGTGGATATCATTGAATATGAGGTATTTGCGAATTTCGCAAAAAAGACGTTATCGGAAATTACCTGAAATATTTGATAAGGGGAAATAACTATGAAGAAATACTATTTTGAAGAGCATGAAGAAACTTATCAGGAAATAAAGAGAGACAACTTACTTGCATGGGATCAATATCATGATCCTGTTCAATATAATTTTGATAATTTTATGATGAAACCATTCTTAGAAAGAGCATTAGATTTTATCAAAGTTACTTCTACGGAGTCAAAAGTGTTTGAATATGGTTGCGGGACTGGCGCGGGAGCCTGTTTTTTGGCTGATAAAGGATTTATTGTAGATGCTATTGATATTTCACCAACGGCAATTGAACTTGCTAAGTCTATAGCTCTAAAACGCAACTTAAAGATTAACTACAAGAATGAAGATTTACTAGAGATGGAACGACTCGAAATGGAATACGATCTTATTTTAGATAACTATTGTTTACAAAGTATTGTTACCGATGGTGATAGATTAAAACTTTATTCAATAATTAAGTCGGGATTGAGGAAATCTGGATTTTATATAATCTCAACGGCCATATTTAATGAATCACGCTCCTACAGTGAAACAAGTTACTATTGTAAAGAAACTGGAATTGTATATGACCGGGTTCTATCGCATGATCAATACAATGAAACTATTATGATTAATAATGAATGGTGGAAACCTAAGAGAAGACACTTGACAGAAGAACAACTCAGGGTAGAACTAGTGAACAATGGTTTCTTAATACTTTTACAAGAAGGCGGTAATATAGTTTGTAAGAAAAAATAATTGACCTGACTTGAAAGTAATTCAACGAAGCAGGTAACTTCCGATAACACAGTATTCACGCTGCGGGTCCGCCTGAGGAATTTCTAAGGAGCTGATTCAGGAGGACAACCCTGCGAACCTAACCGCGTCTCGGCCGACTCATCCGGAGCCTTAAGGTTCTCGGGTCGTGAATACAAGAGACGTTAGTCGAAATAGCTGAAGGATTTTACATAAACCAGAAAATCCATTCTTTATATTGAGGTGATTATTTATGGTAGAGACTCAAAGATTATGGTTCCGTAAGTATACGATTGATGATTTGGAATTTTTACTAAAGATGACAAGTAATAAAGAGATTATGAAATACATAGGTACTGGAATTACATGGAATGCAAATGAAACTAAAGAACGATTAAACAGATTTATGAGTTGGTATGATTCTGTTGATGATATAGGGTTAATGGTTGCTGTCAATAAGAATAGTGGAGAACCAGTTGGTCATGCTGGTTTAGTACCACAAACAATAGAAGGAAAACAAGAAATAGAGATAGGTTACTGGATAGATCAAGAATATTGGGGACAGGGTTTTGCAACTGAGGCAGCAATTGCATGGAAGGAATATGGATTTAATAAACTTTATAAGAAACGATTAGTTTCAATTATTCAATTAGGGAATATACCTTCTATACAAGTAGCCCAAAAGAATGGAATGACATTTGAAAGAGAAGTAGATTTTAATTCAAAGAATGTAGGATTATATTCAATTTCAAGATCGATTTTGTAAATGAAAAAGGCAATTTGAGAGGTATCATGAAATTAATAAAATTGAAGGGCAGTAAAACTGAAGAAGATATTAGGAGACAATTAATAGGATCACATGAGTCGTTATTTAATGATGAAGTAAGATCAGGGTTACTTTCTATTATAGAGGGGTTTTTTCCACAAATGAAAACCGCATATATTTTATTCTGGACGCCTGAACAGGGGAAGACATTTTTTCTTTGCTTATTAATAACGATACAATTGCAAGTGTGGAAATCGATCATTACGACTCCAATATTGAACCAATAGTTGAAAGCAAACCGCTAGATAATACCTATATAAAAGGACTTAGGAAAAATCCACAGATTACATTAGCGATTGCACTTCAACTCGCAAATATGGATCTTAAAGATGTGACTGAATGCAAAAGTGGTAATGGTAGGAAATTCGGGGGAAGACGCTGAAATCCGATAACACCAGATTCACGCTGCGGGCTAACGTCCTTGGTTGGAAGAAGAATAAACAGAGAAGCACGCTCACCAACACAGACACCTACCTAAGATAAGAGTTTTCTAAGGTGGGTATCCGTCGTTAATCCACGAGTCGTTAGATGAAACTAGCGCAATAATAAGGAACAGAATAATGCTTCAGGAGGGGAATCATTCTTGGGTAAGATCAGTAAAATAGCATGGATTAGTATTACCATCCTAAGTATAGTTCCAATTATTTGGTTTATTCTAGGATCAACTGCTTTCTTTAACCGATCATTAGATCTGATCGCAACAACCTATTTAGTATCCCTATGGGTTCCTTTGTTATTGTTGTTTATTCTATCTACAACATTACTTTTGGTGGGCTGGTCACCTTCTAACAAAAATAACATCATGCCACTTTGGATATTATTGCTAGTTATCATTACGCTATCGCTGTTAGTAATTAGAGTAGTTCATACGTCAGGATGGTTACACGACAGAATTTTTAGTGATCCTAAAAGGATTACATCAGACGGCAAGTATGAATATAATACTGACTTAGTTAATTTATTTCAAAAGAATTCTCATGAAAGAATATACATACGAAATATTGAAACCGGTGAAGAATTATATATTCCCGTAAAATTAATCGATATAAAAATACACGGAATCGGAATTAGCACTGATGATGACTGGGCATGGACATTGATGAACTCGACGGATAGTCCGAATCAATATGAATTAATAACAACTGAAGAGCTGCCTGTAACTAAAAAAAGATTCCTTATTGATATAAGTAATTGCACTTCACATTTAATTGAATGATTATTCAGAGAAAGCGCTGACATCCTATAGCAATGTGTTCACGCTTCGGGGCTTTTGCCCCTTGGCCGCCAGGTGATAAGTCAGAGAGGCGGATCCAGGCGAAACATCCATTCACCCAACCGCAGTCGCGTCCGGCCGAGATCGTGCTAATCGTACGACTCGAGCAGCTTTACTTAAATTATCTTAGTTTATTTGGATTTTGCGATGTCTAGAATTTTTTATTTATAGGCTCTGTTATCCTTGATTGTTGATTTGCGACTAAAAGATAAACCGCCACATTAGGCGGTTTATTCTGAACTAGTTTCCCGTTAGCATATTGCAAATCACTGGCAGTGAAACATAGTTTAGTGCTTCAAACTTTTACTGGTTTGTGTTGATTGACCTCCTTACTCTTTTTCTTTATTCTTGTGCCCAGTATAATGAAAGCGGCGTAGATTAAGATAGCAATCGAATCGATTAACGTATTCGTAAGTGCCGAAACATCATAAGATGCGGTTACTCCGAGAATGACCATCAGCCGGATGAGCAGAAGTGACACGATCATCCACGCAGCAAACCGGATCTTAGATTTCTCGCTTTGAAAAGACAGGATAATGAATACGATGCCGAAAACCAGATTCTCAGCGGTGATAATGTGCCAGACATACGTAAATATTATCCGTGTATCCAAGGCTATATTATTCACTAAGAGCGTCGGCAGTACAGCGGATTGCCCGTTCCATGCGTGCGTAACAGCAAAAAGTATTGCAAGAACGCCGGCAATCAAACAATAATAATTCTTAATTCTGATGCCCATCACAATCCTCCTTAGTTATTTCAGGTTCTTTCTTGTGAAGATCCCTGTAAATCTCCCGAACGAACATTGCCAGCCGCTCGTCACTTTCATGATTAAAGTCCCTTAGCGTGTTAACTGCTACGTCGAGCAACTGACTGACCTTTTCAAGATGTGCGATTTTATTGCGTGTTTCTGCTTTCTTGGCATCAAGGAATTCAGCGACATCCTGGCAATAAGCAGGATCTACACTCTGCATTCTGTGGAACTGAAACTTCCCCTTGATTTCTTCTAGAGAAAAGTCCGCATACTGCATGATTTGAATATTCATCAAATCGACGATGTCGTCCCTAGAATACCTGCGATAAGAATTGTTTCCCCGAGACGGCGATACGATTCCAATACGGTCATAATACCGGAGCGTATCCTTCGGGATACCAAGTATCCGTGAAACCTCTTTTATAGAATATTGTTTTTCCATACATTCAAAATAACATTGGAGTAGACTCCAATGTCAATTGTTTTTTACTATCTTTTTGCACGCGGTAATCATGCATTCCATGCAACTATGCTGTCCGTTACTTCAATAAAAAAATTAACAACACAGTTTAACAAAGTCTATTTATAAGAAGTAATGAAATAAGAAAGGCAATGGGTTACAATTCCAAATAAGGACTTGAATAAGGGCAACGCTATACGCAATTCCTAATGAAAGACTATAAAAAACGACAAAAAATAGTAAGGAATGATTATTTTGAAGCATAACGCTCAATTTACAGTATACGAAGGGCAGGTCAACTACATTATTAGCAGTATGGAACAAGCCGTAGGGAAGTTACAGATAACGGAAGAAAGTATCAAATTTAATTCATACAAAGTGACTATGATCCAAGAACCCTTTGAAATAAGAAGAACAGATATCAAAAAAGTTGAGAAGAAAAAAACGATGTACATAATGCGAAACAAA
>NZ_MAIS01000221.1:0-1550 GCF_001680695.1 Paenibacillus sp. KS1
ACGTATTCCGTCCCCGCACTCATGCCTGCTACCGGCTCAGGCAGCGCTTTGCGGTCCACTTTCCCGTTGGGCGTCAGCGGCATCTGCGCAAGTTGCACGAAGTACGACGGGATCATGTAACCTGGCAGCTTTTGCGCCAGAGGGTTTCGAAGTTCATCTGCCTCTAGATCACGTGTCGCTTTGATGTACGCACACAGCGTCTTCCGGTCGGTTTCGTCCTCGCGGGCGATGACCACCGCTTCCTGAACGTCCGTTACGCGAAGAAGCTGCGCTTCGATTTCTCCAAGCTCAATGCGGTAACCGCGGATTTTTACCTGATCGTCCATGCGACCTGCATACTCTATTGTTCCATCTGGAAGCCAACGGGCCAAATCGCCTGTTCGGTACAACCGCTCGCCCGCTGCAAACGGATGCTCCACAAACTTCACCGCTGTTAACTCCGGATTGTTCAAGTATTCGCGTGCCAGTCCACTGCCGCCGGTATACAACTCTCCAATTACGCCAATAGGCAGTATCTCTTTGGTTCTGCCCAGCACGTATACTTGCGTGTTGCTGATTGGACGGCCTATCGGAATCGACGCGCGCTCCACATCCGACATCCGGATTTCATGGCAGCACGTAAACGTTGTGTTTTCCGTCGGACCGTAACCGTTGATCAGCCGTAATTCGCTGAATCGCTCCAACACTTTTTTTGCATGAGATCTCGAAACAACGTCACCGCCAACCAGCAGTTGCTTCACCCCGTACAAACCTTCCAACTGCTCTTCCACCATTACATGAAACAAGCCAGCCGTTAGCCACAATATACTGACGCGATGCTGCTGAATCGCCTGCACCCAGTCCGTTAGCGACAATTTACCGGGCGGCAAAATCGCCAGCGCCGCACCATTCAGCAGGCTGCCCCATATCTCAAACGTCGCAGCGTCAAAGGAAATCGTCGAGCCCTGCAAAAATACGTCTTGTTCGCTAATGTCCACATAATTCGATGACGAAACAAGTCTGACAACCCCGCGATGCGTCACGCAAACCCCTTTAGGCGTTCCTGTTGAACCCGACGTGTAGATGATGTACGCCAGATCATCGGCCATTGCCGCCATTGCCAAGTTCGCACTGTTCGCGAAGTATTCTTCTGCAACGGACAACGGCTCCTCTTCCAGTTCCACCTTGATTCCCGCAAAAGAAGCCCTCTCCTGCAAATGCTTCTGAATCAGCAGCACCTGCGCCCCGGAATCCTCTAACATATAGGAGATGCGTTCCTGAGGATATTCGGGATCGATCGGCACATACGCTCCACCGGCTTTTAGGATCGCCAGTATGCCCACAATCATCTCCAGTGAGCGTTCGGCCATGATGCCTATCAATTGCTCACGCTGCGCCCCTTGCGCCTGCAATCTTCTCGCCAAGCGGTTCGCCCGCTCGTTCAACTCTCGGTACGTCAGTTGCCTATTTTCAAATGTCACAGCTACCGCATCCGGGGTCCATGCAGCCTGACGTTCGAACAGCGCATGTACTGTCGCTTCCGCCGGAAGCTCCACCGCCGTATCGTTGAA
>NZ_MAIS01000018.1:0-82369 GCF_001680695.1 Paenibacillus sp. KS1
AAAGCGGACTTTTTGAACAACCTCTATAAGCCTGTATAGGATCTTTTTTCTATCCACTGATTGGGTGCTTGAATGCATTGCCAGCCTTCTACGACATATTTGCTGCCGTCGGTGCCGAGCAGCGAGAGATTATCGTTCAAGATCATTCGCCCTTTATCCCATTGTCCTGCAGTAGGCGGCTGCGTGCCAAGATTCACACCAGGTATGATCTCTTCGTAGCCAGACCAGACCGCTGCCGTGCAGTCGATGCTGTAAATGCAGAAACTCTTGATGCGCAGCGGCTGTGTTCCTCCTGATAACAAGACGCGTATCATAGTGACATCAGAATGAACACGGAAATAGAAGTCTTTGTTGGAGTCAGAGCCGGTAATATAACCGCCTATTGCTCCACCCCCGGGTGCGGTTGTGTTGAAGTAGGGCTCTGCGTTGGAGGAGCCTTTGACTGTTGCTTCATTTTGAATAGTGCTTCCTAGAATGTTGCCGTTTGCATCGTAGCAGATGACAATGACGCGTCCCCCATATCCAGTGATCGTATCTTTTTGTACAATAAATCGCTTGGCTTTGGAGGTGTTGATGAATACGCCGATTGCTGGCTGAATAAGCTCTACATATTCATTGGCGAGCGTCATTGCTCCCGATTTCAGAACTGTGGACGTGCGAGAAGTGGCGACATTAACGCGTGGAATATTGACTAAGCTATTCCCATTGTAGTAGCAGGCTATTTTATTCAGGGGACCGGATAGGAAGATCATGTTTCCTTTTGTATTGATTAGCTTGGATTTGCGTGAGGAGTACACGGATACCGGATAACGGCTTCGATCATCGATATTGCTTCCGTTCAGTTCTCCATAACCGACATTGAACACGTTATTCGAAGACGAGTTGAACACCCGTACAAAGGTTGTATTATTGTCCTCGTTGCGCATATCTTGGAATTTATTTTGCTCACCGTGATAGATCAGAAGCGGGACTGCTTCGGCATTGCCCGTAAGGTAGGATTGGCCAAGCTCGAAGCTAGGTTTGATAAAGACATTGTTGTTATTGTAAAAGTACGAATTATCAGGCGATACAATGCGAATTCCGTAACGGCTTGCATTCGTATTGACCTGACTCCAGCATCCAAACCTTCCATTCTCAAATAAATTTTCATTGACCCAGCCAGAACGAACTGCCGACAAATCCAGCGCAATCTTATTATTCATGATTTGTCCAAGTGTCAGCTTGTTGAAGGAGAATCCTTTACTATTTCCCTTAGCTTGCAGACCGATTGTGAAGCCATCGATTCCTACAATATCGATATTACATGAGATGAAGTTGGTCAGAATGATGCCGATGTTCCCTTCGTTGTTCCAGTCGGATACTTGAGCATTTCGGACATTCAATTTGTAATCCATCATGGTGGTAGATTCGATGGCATTGCCGATCAGCAGACAAGGTTGAGTGTTGTCTCCCTTATAAATAAGCGGGGCATCCATAATAAGTCTGACGCCGGCTGGCACGGTGATTGCTTGGGAGACTACAGCACCTTTGCCGGGAGGAAAGTAGACGCTCATCTGATTGACCGCAGCGAATTGCAGCGCTTTATTGACTGGAGTGGTATCGTCTGCTGCTCCATCATACAAAGCTCCGAAGTTCTGCGGAGTAACAAAGTTCGGATTAATCATAGGCGGACACATCCTCTTCTATCGGAATAGTAGCTTGTTTTTTATACAATATGAAACGCCCTACTAGAAAGTGATGACAGCAAATGTCACGATATATGAGCAAGGAGATTACATATATGACAACTTATAGAATTGATTGGAAATGGAAGTTAATTATCGTTTCTTTCATTATTGCTGTACTATATTTTTGTATCGATTTCGTGCTTATGAACAGTCCGCATGCAGCAGGTCAGTCCAGGAGCAATTACTATACAGCAGAGAAACGCCAAGCTGTTCAGGACAATGTGAAAATGTATAAATGGGCGCGGGATGAAAGGGATGCAAGCATAAGAAGGGCACAAAAATATATAGATTTGAGCTACGAAGAGCTATGGTCGATGATTACCACGCAGACCTTGCCGAGAAGCTATGATGTGAATGAAGAAATGGGAAGTGTGATAGGTGGTCAGAAGGGGCCTCGTGATGACCGTTCAAGCTACGAAATTGATCCTGTGGCGCAGCCGTGGAAAGTAAAGGATAAATCGAATGGAATGATGTTCCCAACGAATGATTTCGCTTCATACTACCGGAGCGGCTTAGATGATAAGGGAGGATTTGATCCGAAGCGCGCCGACCGCAAATATTTGGTGAATACGCTGTATCCGGACAAAGGCACGGCATTTGGCGTCGATGACGGCAGTGGATATGTTGATGAAAAAGGCAACAAGTATACGTTCATCGCGTTCTACAATCATTGGGTATGGAGTCAGTGGTTAACTGATGCATTGCGTTCGCTGCGTGAAGCCTACTTATATACGGGAAATGAGAAGTACGCTTATAGCGGCCTGATTCTATTAGATCGTGTAGCCGATGTGTATCCTGATATGGACGTCTCCGTGTATCGGTGGGAGGATGGGTTCAAAAATGCGCACGGCGGGACGGGACAGGGAAAAGTATTGGGATCAATTGCTGAAGTTACACTGACGGAGCAGCTGCTCCTCAGTTACGATGCCTTTTTACCCGTACTCCAGAAGAAGACTGCTCCATACTTGCCCTTTTTGCAAAAGAAAGCCGATCGTTACAGCCTTCCCTCATCGAAGGGAACAGCCGACAGTATAAAGCAAAACTTTGAGAATCGTATCATTCGTCAAATTGTGCCTGCTGTCAAGAAAGCGCAGATCTCAGGTAACTTCGGATCTCATCAGAATGTGATTGCACTAGCGGCTATTACCTTGGATCAGCTTCCTGAATCTGCGGAGTGGATTCAATTTGCGCTGCAGTCAGGGCAGTTGGAGCGTGTAGCGGGCGGCGGATGGAGAATAAGTGGCGGAGGCGTCTATGACGTTCTGGCGAATCGTATTGATCGCGATGGCTATGGTGATGAAGCTTCCCCTGAATACAATGTGACCTGGTTGGAACGAATGAACAGTTTGGCGGATATTTTGGACAGCTATGAGCGCGTCCCAAGCGCGGATTTGTATAAGCATCCGAAGGTGAAGAAGATGTTCTATGCCTTTCTTGATCTTGTGATGCAAGGCAAGGACACACCCAATATCGGGGATTCCGGCTCGATAGGCAAAGATAATATTTGGGCGAAGCGGGACTTGGTATGGAGGGCATTTGTTAAATATCGCGATCCTTTATTTGCCCAGGCAGCATTTCTATTGAATGGAAACCGAACGGAAGGGATTACAAATGATTTGTTTCAACCGAAGATGGAAGCACTGCTTGCTCAGTTCCGTAAAGTCGTGCAATCTCAGGGCAGCTATAAGTTCAAAAGTATCAATTTAACGGGATATGGATACACAGCTTTGAGGCATGGGGATATTGAGGCTTGGCTGTACTATGGGCGAAATGGCACATCCCACGCTCATCGGGATGCGCTGAATATCGGGTTATATGGGTTCGGTCTAGATATGGCCCCGGATCTAGGTTACGTGACCTTCGCTGACGATAACATTTTGCGCAGACGCTGGGAATCGAACACCATATCGCATAATACAGTTGTGTTCAATAAGGAAGGACAGCAGCCTAATTCATGGGTTGGCATACCACGTCATTATGATGACGGCAAATACGCCAAATTAATCGATGTGGAGGCGCCCTATGCGTACGAGGGGGCTGATGTATATCGAAGGACGTTCGCTCTTATTCCCATTGATGATCGACTTGCCTATGCCGTTGATTTCTTCCGCGTCAAGGGGGCGGGTGAACAAGTGTCAAGCTTTCACGGCATGGAAGGAACGGTCGAGACAGGTGGGCTGAAATTAGTGGAGCAGAAGTCAGGCACTTATGCTGGCGAACAGATTCCTCTTGCAGATCCCGCCTATTCGGAGCAGAGCAAGAGCGGATATAACTATTTGTACAATGTCCGTAAGGACAAGGATCCGATCGGCCAGTTTTATGCAGAGTGGAAGTCGGCGAAGTCCGTGTCATACAACCGCACGCAGGTAAAGCCGAATTTGCGGGTTACGATGCTTGGTTCGTATACAGATGCAGCAGTTGCCCAGGGAGATCCGCCCCAAAATAAGCCGGGGAATCCTCGGCGACTCGATTATTTATTAACACGGCGTCCTGGCGGGGAGAGTTTGTTCACTTCGATTCTGGAGCCATTCGCGAAGGAACGAACGATCAAAACAATTCGAAGGCTTAGCGTAACCCATGAAGGCACAGCTGTTCCTGAATGGGAAGCGATGGCCATTGAGGTTGCCCTCCAAAATGGTCGGAAAGATACGATTATTTGCAGTCTCGAATCGAATCGGGAATACCAATTGGAGAACGGACTGTCATTCAAGGGCTTTTTTGGACTGACAAGTATGTCGTCTAAGGGGGCGAAGGTTCAGTATGCACACGATGGAACGTGGCTGCAGAACGATGGCAGCAAGCAGGAGTCCAAATCGGAAGCAGAGCGCTTAGTAGGGAAAGTTGCTGGCTTTACAACAGGGTGGAGCCTTGATAATCGTTTGGAACTCAAATTTGAAAATATGGCATCGTTCGATGTGAAGAAACTAGTAGGTGCTACGGTGTATGTTGACAATCATTCGGTGTCTTCATCGAACTCTGCAGCTGTACGGAATGCGGCTTATACGATTAAGAGTGTAATCAAGCAGGAAGGCAGTCATGTGGTCGTCAGTCTTGGCAATACGACCTTTATTCAACAACAGATCGGCGATAGATTCATCTACGATATTCAGGCAGGACAGTCGTTTGTTATCCCTCTATCGCAAGCACGCCAATTCTAGCGGAATGACAAAGGAAGGTTACGAGAATGAATATTATCCATACTGCGATCAAGCGCTGGCGCGTGCTCACCGGCCAGGGATCCTTTGTTAAGAACGTTATTATTATGCTTAGCGGGACGGCTGCCGCCCAAGGAATAGGGATTGTTCTATCCCCCCTCTTGGCACATTTGTATACACCTGAGCAATACGGTGAGCTGGCTGTTTATATGTCTATACTGGCGATTTCTGTTTTGTTCGGAAGCTTGGGGTTTGAACGAGCGATACCGATGGAGGAGGACGAAGAGCATATCCCCTATATCGTAACTTTTTGTTTTTTGCTTCTCGTTCTTCTCACCGGTGTGTTCTTGGCAGCGATTATTTTGTTTGCGCCGATGATAACTGATTCGTTCAGAATTGGAATGATCGTGTACCTGCTTCCTATATCCTTCTTCGGTTACGGCCTCTATAATACGTTAAATTATTGGGCGCTCCGAACGAGAAGCTATGGACCGCTAGCCAGAACGAAATGGGTGCAGGGGATGGGGGGAATCCTTATCCAGTTGGCTGCTCCGTTCGTCGGATTGGGCAGAGTCGGGCTCGTATTGGGCGAAGTATTTGGACGCGTAGCAGGAACGGGAACACTGTACACGTTATTTCATAAGCAATTCCGGCCTGGCCAATGGGCCCGTCAAGCGAATTGGAGCATTATGAAGAAGATGGTCAGCCGATATCGCAAAATTGCGCTTTATGTGACTGGATCAGGAGTATTCACCTCGATGACACTCCAAATGCTGCCGCTCTTCATGGCGGGATATTACGGGTTGAAGGAAGCGGGCTCCATCGCTCTCGTTGATAAGGTGCTGGGAGGGCCTATACTGCTGCTGAGCATGTCTATCTCGCAAGTGTTCTACGCGGAATCGATGAAGCATGCACGCGAGAATCCGCAGATGCTCGAGCAATTATTCCGGGATACGTTTCGCAAGCTATGTCGAATTGGAGTAGTACCTATTCTTGTAATCGCGGTTGTAGGCCCGCCGTTATTTGTATGGCTGTTCGGCGCTGCATGGGAGCCTGCTGCTAAATATGTGCCGGTCTACGCGCTATTGTACGGTGTAAATATTTTGTTTTCTCCGGTATCCGTTATTTTAGAATCCCTTCGCCTGCAGCATTGGAATTTTTGGTGGACGGTTACTCGTTTTCTGTCATTGGCGCTAGGTTTGCTAATCGTCGTATGGCTGCAATTGTCCCCGCTGGCGGCTGCCATCTTGCAAGCCGTGATATTGGGCGTATTCTATTTGATTATTTATCGAATGAGCGCTATCGGCATAAGGAAGCGTAAGGAAGAGTGGATGAATTCCGCTGCAACAGGTGGAACCGATACGACAGTGAATGAACGAGGTGATAGGAGTGAGGCATGACATGACAGTTGAGCAGCTTGAAAGAGAGTCCTTGACAGAGAAACGAACGGTTGATATTACGGACATCATGTTGCAATTAGGCATTTTGCGTGCAAGGTGGGAATGTGCTGCGAGTCATTCTGTTGTTCAGATTGTACAAGAGGAATATCATGACGAATAATTGGTCTACTGCGTATCCGTCGCAACTATTCATTATCTTGCCCAAGCCGGTTCCAGTTCTGATGACAATAGATCGCGTGCATCAGGAGCCTGTTCATCATGCGCGAAGCTGTGAAGTTAAGCTTGTCGGGCTTAGCCCGAACTGCTTAACGATGATTACTCATTTGAGCTTGCCAATATCGAACCATTATTCATTAGCATTTACATGTGATTTTGACAACGACCGTATGTCCATTCGCGGAAACGTTGTGTGCAAAGAACGGAAGCATGAACAAGAACAGGTTGAATATCAATACACCGTCAAATTTATATTAACCCCTCAGCAGAAAGCAATGCTTACCTCACGACTAAACATTCAACTTACGAAGGCATGTCCGCATTTTTCCAAAATGATGAATACGTATAATCAATGTTTTTTGTATAACCCCGACCCTGCTTGGGCGCACGTCCAATGGTTCGGCTGACCGTAGAACTGGAATCATCCCGAATATGTGATTGATGGATATATGTCGCACTTTCCCCACATTGAATGTCAATAAGAGGGTGAACGGCATAGAATAGTAATGAGTGGGCGAAAAGCCTCTTCAATCAGTCACGAATTATCTCTCGAAAAGGGAGTTGTCAGGATGAAGGTCAGTCAGACAAAATTACCCGAAGTACTTCTTCTCGAGCCGAATGTGTTCGAGGATGAACGCGGATTTTTTATGGAGAGCTATCACGCACATAAGTGGGAAGAGCTTGGTATTAATTATTCGTTCATGCAGGATAACCATTCCTTATCCGTGCGTGCTGGCACACTGCGAGGTCTTCATTATCAGTTGGATCCTTATGCGCAGACGAAGCTGGTACGGGTTGCAGTCGGGGCCGTCTATGATGTTGCGGTTGATATTCGCAAAGGCTCTTCGACGTTCGGACAATGGGTTGGTGCTATCTTAAGCGCATCAAATCGTCGGCAGCTTCTCGTCCCGCAAGGCTTTGCACATGGCTTCTGTACGCTCGTTCCGAATACAGAGGTTCTATATAAGGTGGATGCTCCCTATCATGCGGCATCCGACCGAGGGATTGCATGGAACGATCCAGCGCTTCATATTGACTGGCCTGTAAGCAAGCCCATCTTGTCCGAGAAGGATGCCAAGCATCCGATGTTAGAAGATGCCGAGCTTCCTACTTGGAAGGCAGCCCCCAATTCTTGCAATAAGGATGGTGCTGCCGAGTGAACAAGGAAGAGATGAAGGTGCTGGTTACAGGAGCAGGTGGACAACTTGGAATGGAGATGCTGATTGTGCTGCATCGCCATGGCATATCGGCAGTTGGCTACGGGCATCACGATATGGATGTGGCGGATGCGGAGCAGGTGCGGACGGTGATGGAGAAGGAGCGTCCTACACATGTTATCCACGCTGGGGCGTATACGAAGGTAGACTTGGCTGAGTCGGATTCTGACACAGCGTATCGAATTAACAGCTACGGGACGCGCAACGTGGCCGTAGCGGCTAACCGTATTGGTGCAGCACTTGTATATATCAGCACGGATTATGTATTTGATGGGAAGAGTGACTGCCCATACAATGAGTTTCATTCCGTTCGTCCCATCAATATCTATGGGCGTTCGAAGTGGGAAGGCGAGAGATTTGTGCGAAATCATCATCCTGCTGCATTTATTGTACGCACCTCTTGGGTTTTCGGCTTGTATGGGGACAACTTCGTCAAAGCGATTCTAAGGAAGGCACAGACGGAACAAGTGCTGCAAGTCGTTAATGACCAAGTAGGTTCGCCTACGTATACGCTTGATTTGGCGGAGAAGATAGTCGAATTGCTCTACACTACCAAATATGGAACCTATCATATTACGAACAGCGGAAGCTGCTCGTGGCATGAATTCGCTACAGCAATTATCAAGGAGGCAGGCTTGTCTACGATCGTACGCGCGGTGCCCACCTCTCATTTTCCAAGGCCTGCTCGCAGACCTGAATATTCAGTGTTGGAGCCACTAGCGTTGAGGCTTAATGACTTCTCGCTGCTTCGACATTGGAATGAGGCAATACGGCATTTCTTGCAGAAGGATGCTCCTCCCGAGAAATAGAGTGGTAATAGGGTGAAAGGGCAGATCGCACAAGTGAATAAGATGGATCTCGTTATTCGTTGTTTGCTTGCGCGATCTGGCCGGTCGGTTCAAATTTGCACGAACGATCAAGGTGAATAGAGGGGAGCAAGGGGAGGGGAGATTGTTTGATAGTACGAAGGAACTCATTGCGAAGATGGCACAAGGTCGTTCTTATCTTACTTGGAGCTATGATATTAATTGTATCTACCGTTCTTCTTATCGTATGGAATACGTTGAAGGGAACGGCTGATGCGATGTATGAACCGCTCCCGGAAGGAACAAGAGGGCCATTACTGGAGCAGCCGACATCTGATTCGACGAAGCATGCTGTGGGAGATAGGAACGAGACAGTGCCAGCATCGACACAGGCAGCTATGGGTCTGCCGAATTTATCCGAGCAGAGCCCCTTCACGCTGCTCCTGATCGGAACGGATGAGCGGCCTGGCGATAAGGGGAGATCTGACTCGCTCGCGCTGGTTCTGGTTCACCCGCAGAGCGGTACTTTGACCTTGCTCAGCATTCCTCGTGATACGAGGGCGTCAATCGTAGGCCACCATACGGTTGATAAAATCAATCATGCCTATGCATTTGGCGGAGTTCCAATGACAGTTGCCACGGTGGAACAGCTCTTTAAGGTGCCTGTGCACTACTATGTGAAGACAAATATGAATGGCTTTGTATCGATGATAGACGCTCTGAACGGTATAGAAGTAGAGAATCGCTTAGCGTTCGCGGACGACGGTATATCCTTCCCGAAGGGCAAGGTTGCATTGCAAGGGAGAGAGGCTCTCGTATATGTTCGGATGCGCAAGCAGGATCCAGATGGCGACTTTGGCCGCATGCAGCGACAGCGCCAAGTGCTGCAGGCGATACTGAACAAGTCGGCCCAACTTGACTCAGCAGGACATTGGATGGATTTGCTCGCACAGCTAAAGGAGAATATCCGTACAAACCTGCAATTTGACGATTGGAAGCAGCTGATGCTTCATTATCGGCCACAGTTGACGAAAGTGGAGCAGCAGGTGCTGCAGGGGAAGGGGAAGATGATCAATGGGATCTACTACTTCTTCCCTGATGAAGAACAATTGCAGAAAATAACTGAATCGATGCGCAACCAACTAAAGGGGTAAACATATAAATACATAATAGAACGAGAAGCAAGCGGTTATCCCGCTTGCTTCTCGTTTTCTTCATGACTAGATGCGTTGGCCGCCTCTTGTCGGTTCTCCTTGCTGCCTTTCTTGGATGAGCTAGATTCGGATGAACGTTCCATGAGGCTTGTTCCATTCAGCAATCCGCCTTCCTGGATTAACAGCACTTCCGATAGACAATTGCCGCAGACTTGCCCCGTTGAGGAAATTACTAATTTGCCGCTTGCGTGAATGTCGCCAACTACGCTGCCTGCTACAATAATATGATTGGCGGTAAGGGTAGAGTGTGCCTCTCCATGTTCACCAATTGTAATCGTACCACTGCAAGTCACTTCTCCTGTGAACTTGCCGTCAATGCGGATGTTTGCCTCGCAGCGGATTGCGCCTTCTAATTGAGTCCCAGGTGCGATATACGTGTCACTGTGCTTCGGTTGTTGTGTTGAGCGACGGAGCATGCTCGCATAACCTCCTTGAAATGGATCGGGATGACGAAGCTAGGATTGATAAATCGGATACGAGTCGGCACGAGTGCTGAGAGACATCAATGGTTCGCTTGAACGTCTGGTGCGAATAAGAGGAGTAGGGATAGATTTCTTGGAACTTGCAGTCTCGTACAGAGCGTTGCGTACATAAGGAAACGGATCGATCGGTTCGCCGCGCTGTACAATTTGAAAATGAAGATGAGGCCCTGTACTTCTTCCGGTATTCCCAAGCTTGGCAATATGGTCGCCTTTCGCCACTGTGTCATTTACGTCGATGAGGATCGACTGTAGATGCATATACCAGGTGTCTAGTTGATTGACATGGCGGATGACGATATAGTTGCCGCGTGCTGGCTGAAATCCGGCCTCAATGACTTTGCCGTCAGCTGCGGCATAGACGGGGTCGCCCAGCTCGCCGCCGATGTCGAGTCCCGCATGGAAGGCGGCTCGGCCATGCATTGGATCTTGGCGATAGCCGAAGCTGGATGTGATGCGGCGTGACTTCGTCGGCCAGATGGACGGCGTTCCTGCGATCGTCGATTGTCTGTTCTGTGCTTGCTTCAAGGTAGTCGGAACAGAACGCTGCATTGTATTCAACATGTCACTTACTTGCTTGAGATCGATGCGAGAGCGGTTTGCCAAATTTAGAATTTGATCCGTGCTTGCCTCGATGTCTTCGCCGCCAACCTGAATGCGTTCATTCCAACCAGAGGATTGTGAGGGGGCGGATAGCATAGCTGAATGTTTGGATGCATCCGAAGGAGCGATGTATCCTTCGACGAATTGCTGAAGCTGCTTCTCCAGGGAACTCATCTGCTCCAAACGATCCTTGACGGATTCTGCTTGGGAAGACAAGCGGATGACTTCATTTTTCAGAAGACGAATGGCCTCGTCTTTGTCCTTAACGGTGACGTCCAAGGCCATAGTCTGGGAAGTCACTTGTCCCTGAAGCTCTTGAATATGTGCGGTAGATTTCCACTGCATAGCCAGAAAGAGTCCAGATATCGATATGACTGCCGCAATCGGGACGGAGACAACTAGCATTTTCGATACACTGACCTGCTTCACTGCTTGATCTGCATCACGAATGACAAGCAGTGTCATCGATCCATTCCACCAATGCCGTTTCATCCTATCACCTCAACTTTAGACGCGTCATCAAGCATTCCCCCTTCCCGGGTTAGCTTGCTGCTCGCGCACGATTCGTATGCTCGCAAGGAAGTTGTCTATTGATCTCTATTCAACGATTCCTCAAAACATACCTTTTTTCGTGGACGCGTCACTTGTTCTCTGTCTTGGTTGGCGCCAAAGTTTCAGAAGAAGTAGAGCCTTGTTGTGGATTTCGATAGCTTTCGGCTTGTAAATAGAGTGTTACAGATCGTTGTTCTCCGGCCGTACTTTCTTCTTGCTTGACGACATACCCTTCTCCGATGATGGTGGCTTTGCGATCAAGCAACTGACAGATGGTAAGTGCATCTCGCAGCGACAATCCGGCAAGCGAAGGGAGGGGAATGTCCTTCTCCTTGCTTGTTAGTAAATAGACTGGCTGCTGTTCATACAGCTCTTCACCCTGCTGCGGATATTGTTCAAGCACTTGCGTACCTTTTCCAAGAACAACGGCATGCATGCGTCTATCTTTGATAGCCTGCACGGAGTCCTTTACCGGTTTTGATTTATAATTTCCTACGACAGCTGTATTCTTCGCTTCCACTTTGCTGTTGATCTTGACCGGTGGTTCAGAACCTTCATCGTTAGTAGGGAGTAGACTTGGATCGGGCTTAATCCCCATATATTGAAGCGTACTGAGCATGATGGAGCGGAAGGCGGGCATAGCGACCTGACCACCCAAGGTGAAGTCACCCCCAAGATCGGGCTCATCCACTACAATTGCGACGACAGCCTTCGGGTTATCGGCAGGTGCGTAGCCAACAAATGAAATAAGCCAATTTCCTTTCTTATAGCCTCGTTTGGCTGGTTTCTGTGCAGTTCCGGTCTTGCCAGCTACCCGATAGCCATCAATGATAGCAGGCTTGCCAGTACCTTTTAGGATAACTTGCTCCAAGCGCTCTGTGACCTCTCTTGCAGTGGCAGGGGAGACGACCTGACGCTCAGTCTGAGCGTTAGGAGCTGAGTCATTCTTCAGAATACTCGGCTGCATCCATTTCCCGCCGTTCGCGATGCTGGCATAAGCGGCAGCAAGCTGGAGTGTGTTTACTCGAACACTACCTTGCCCGAAGGTCGCGGTTGCAACCTCGGAGGGACGCTCAAATCGAACAAGAGGCGCTGCCTCTCCACTTAATTCGATGCCTGTTGGATGTGTAAATCCGAAGCGGTCAATATAGTTGTACAGCTTCTCCTTACCGAGCTTCTCCAGGCCCAGTTTGACGAAGGCGACATTACTTGACTTCTCCAATCCTTGCTGGTAGCTGATTGTTCCCCAGCCATCCTTCTTCACATCGTGAATGACGTTGCCGGGAACCTTGATCGAGCCAGAGACAAATGTATCGTCCGGTCGGAATACGTTCTCCTCAATGGCAGCCGCAAGCGTAACGATCTTGAACGTTGATCCAGGCTCGTATCCGAAATGTATGGTATCGTTCGTCAAGGCGCCAATATTCGATATATCCCAGTATCGGTTCGGATTGAAATCCGGTTTCGAGGACATAGCCAGCACTTCCATCGAATACGGATCCATAACAACAGCCATGGCTCTGGCAGGCTGCCATTGCTTCATGACACGAGTCATGGCCTCGTCTACGAACCGCTGAACCTCGATATCAATCGTAAGCGTTACGGACTTGCCGTCAATGGGCGATGTTGTCGAACGGCTTGCCAGTGCAATGGGGTTGCCGCGATTATCCCTCAGAAATGCTGCCTTGCCATTAACGCCTTGCAGCTGTTCATTGAATCTGCCTTCAATGCCGGATACAGCTTGTCCTTCTTTATTGATATATCCGAGTACGTGAGCGGCTAATTGATTATAGGGGTAATAACGCTTGGAGGACTTCATTAATCCAACCCCATAATCAGGGAAGTGCAGCCACTCTCCATAATCCAATTCTTTGCCGAAGAGGGTGCGGAATTCATCGAGCTTCGAATAGTCCATGAGCCAGCCTTCTGTGCGCACTTCGACTTGGCGCTGCTTCGTTCGGCTAATGAGATCATTGAGCTCAGGAAGAGGTTTGCCTGTTATTTGGTGAAGCCCGTCAGCAACACGACTTTGCTGCTTCAGCTGCTCAATCTCCTGCGGGAATACTACCAGATTATATGCTGAGGCTTCGAGAGCAAGCGGTTTGTGGTTTCGATCATATATTGTGCCTCGCTTGGCCAGAAGAACCTCGCTGCGTGCCCAGGTCTTTATATTGCGTTCCATGTAGAAATCATAACTGATGACTTGAATCCAGAACGTGCGTATGATTAAGACAAGAAAAACAAATACCATGATCATACCTAGTGCAAATACGCGCAATCGAATTCTGCGGTTCATGATCGACTGATCCTCCATGGAAAGTGTTGGGGTGGTAATATTTACTGTACATGGAGTGTGGTTATTGTACAAGAGGATACAATGGAAAAAACGCAGGACTGTTCGTGTGAACCATCAAATGATCTGGAATGGATAGGAATATGGTATAAATAGAAGACGTCACATTACGGAGGTTGCACGAATTCATGATATGGGTCATCGTAATATTGCTTGTGTACTTCTTCCAAATCGTGACGATTGTACTCACAGAATACAAGCATCCATCTAAAGCAGTTGCCTGGTTATTGATTCTTTTCTGCTTTCCTCTCATTGGATTTGTCATGTATTACTTTCTGGCTCAGGAATATACGGCTCGTAGACGTGTGCGCAAGCATGAATTGTGGGGAGAATACGTTAATAAAAGCGAGCTGTCTAAGTTGAGTATTATTGATCAGGTTGAGGAATTGAACAACAGCGATATGCTTAAGCATGAACGTTTGTTTTCTTTAATTTCTACTTTGTCGCCCAGCCCGATAACCAGCTGCAATTCGACTGAGGTATTAACGAATGGACAGGCTGCGTTTGAATCGATGCTGGATGCTATCCGCGGGGCGAAGCGTCATATACATATGGAATTTTATATTATTCGAGATGATGGTATTGGCACGATGTTTCAAGAAGCATTGATTGCGAAGGCGAAGGAAGGCGTCAAGGTGCGCATCATTGCGGATGGGGTAGGAAGCATTGAGCTGCGGCGCAAATATGTGCGCAAGCTCCAGCAGGCAGGCGTGGAATTTCATTGGTTCCTTCCTGTGTGGGTATCTTTCTTTCGGCGCAGGCTCAACTACCGGAACCATCGCAAGATTGTCGTGATTGACGGGACGATTGGATTTGTTGGCGGTATTAATATCGGTGACGATTATTTAGGGTTGAACCACAAGCTTGGGTTTTGGAGAGATACACATTTGCGGGTAGTAGGGGATGGTGTCTACGCGCTTCAGGCCGTATTTCTGCACGACTGGTCCTTTGTGAAGGAGCCGCCAAATGATCGGCAGGATCTATTTCCTGAACATACCTGTCAAGGCTGTGAGCAGGTGAAGATGATTTCAAGCGGGCCAGACGCAAGCTGGGATGCCATTCAAGAGCTGTTCTTCGGAGCATTAAGCTCGGCGCAGGAACGGATGTGGATAATAACGCCATACTTCATTCCTGATTTAAGCATCCGGCTTGCATTGAAGACGGCAGCGGTAAGCGGAATTGATGTGCGGGTTATTATTCCGGGGAAGTCGGATTCACGCATCGTAGATTGGGGCTCCTTATCCTATGTGGAGGAGCTCATGCAGTCCGGGGTTCGCTTTTATCAATATCAGAAAGGCTTCGCCCATGCAAAAGCATTTATTATGGATAACGCGCTGGGTTCAGTCGGAACTGCGAATTTGGATATGCGCAGCTTTTTTAGTAATTTTGAGATCAATGCGGTGTTGTTCGACAAGCAGGCAATTGAACGATTGGAGCAGGATTTCTATAAGGATTTTGATGACAGTGTTGAAATTGATTATACGAAGTTTGTTCATCGTTCCCGCTGGCAACGGGCAGCCGAGGCGTTGGCTCGGCTGCTATCGCCGCTTCTGTAACGCAGCAATGTGGCTTGATAGTGCTTCCAATACTGGTTCAATATGCTGCTTCGGCTCAACCTGAATGAGATCGCCTGTTAGCTGCAGGCGATCAGCAGCATTAAGCAGATGGAAATCCCGAGGCATCGGATTTCGTCTGACTTCATCCCAAGTTAGCGGCATGGAGACGGATGCATATCGCGTTGCTCGCGGTGTATAGGGAGCCGCGATGGTTCGTCCTTTGTCATGCTGCATGTAATCGATATAAATATTAGTGCCGCGATTTTTTTTGAATCGCTCAATCGTAAACAGCTTCGGGTGACATTCGCATAAATAAGCCGCAACCACATGTCCCAGTTCTTTTAACTGAGTAAAGGAAGGGCCCTGCTCGATGGGGATTACAATCTGTACGCCAGTTGCACCGGAGGTCTTCGGCACGGAGCGGAGCCCCAGCTGCTCCAGCATATCACCGACGAGCGAGGCTGCCTCCATGATTCGAGGCTCCTCTTCTACAGATGGATCGAGATCAATAATCCACTCCGTCGGAAGCGGGTCATGAACCTTATGCAGGGAGGGATGGTATTCGATGCATGCCAGATTCCCAAGCCAGAGCAGTGTTGTAATGTCATTGAGCACCACATAAGAAATGCCTTCTGATACAGCCGTTTGAACATAAGGCGGAGTGGGCTCAGGGGCATTTTTCTGGTAGAAGAATTTCCCGCTCACGCCATCGGGGTAACGTATTGTCGTTAAGTATCTCCCTTCACATGCTGGAAGCAGATAAGGACTAAGCCTTACAAGTTCCTGTATGAATCGTCCTTTAGTAATCCCCATTTCGGGGAACAGCATCTTGTCAGGATTGGTAATCTGCACATGATTTCCGCCGATGTTCAATGTCGCGGAAGAAGTCTGTGCTCGACTGATAGTCCCCTTCGAAGTTCCCAATATATGAAACCTCCTTCACGCACATAATGATGGCCGCTCTATGGCCACTCTTCAACGCGCTATAGCCGAATTTATCAGGTACCGTGTTTGAAAATGTTTTGGAATTTCAGGTATTAAGCAATGGCAGCGTTAAGATGCGCGGATGGCGAAGCAAGCCAGCGTCTGTGTATTCTAGAGCACCGATAAGACAAGGGATAGGATGTCGATACCAGATAATCTGCTCTTTCGATAAGGAAGCAGGCAGCCCTTGTGTTGTTGGACGGTCTGCTGGATGCTTGATTGCCCATGCCGTAAGCAGTTGTCTGCGGAGCTCGTCCAATCCGATAGAGGCCTTGCCTATATATTGCCCTGCAGAATCCGCCAAGACAATGCTTGAAGGACGATTGTCCTTACGCACATAGCCAATTGCGAAAGACTCAAGCTGCATATCCTTCTTCTTCTTTATCCAATCTCGATGCTGTTTCCCTTCTACATAGGGCGAATCCAATCGCTTGCTGACGATTCCTTCCCACCCACGCTCGTTGACCCACTGCCATAAGGCGTCGCCATCATCGAAGCAATCCGTTACGAAGCAACGTTCTGATGATGGTATTGGCAGGCTAATAAGGCGTTCATAACGCTCAGAGTAGGGACATGCTCGGACATCCTTCCCATTGCATGCGAGCAGGTCGAAGAGTACGTAGATGGCTTGCAACGCTTTACCTGCTCCTTGCGCTCTTGTCCGCTCCCGCTGAAGCACAAGCGGGAATGACGGGCGCAGCATCTTAGGATCCATTACAACGACTTCTCCATCCAAGAGCACAGGGTGCTGAAGCGTTCTCGACCATTGATTGAGTATACCGGTTACTTCTGGGTAGATACTGGTCTTGTTAAGCAATTTCTTCGAGTACAGCTGTACGCTCCCAGGAGAGCATAAAGCTAATATGCGTACCCCATCCCACTTCAGTTGATGCGTCCATCCTGTTCCTGTCGGGATATGGGAGGACAGCAGCGGGGACATGGGAGGCACAGGCAATCGATACGCAGCTGAAAGAGATTCCTTCGTCTGTTCTGTACCTTGATTAGAAGGTACAGAAAGTAAGTCTGATTGTGAGGGAACGTTAGAATTGGCAATCGACGTTGCAGTCAGATTACGCGGCCCATTCTCTCTCATTATGAGCTCAAGCCTTCCTTCGATTTCTTAGTACTTCTGCGTCGACGCGCAGGAGATGCTGGTTCTGCAGCTTCTCCGCTAGCTGCTTGCTTAGCTGGAACACGTGTGGAAGTGCTGCGAGCCTTGCGTCTGCTTCGAGGAGCTTCTTCGGACAAGGCTGAATCGTTCACAGCTGCATTTGCATCGGTCTGCACGGTACTTGTTTCCTGTGCTACCGCTTCTGATTTTCGTTTTGTTGTTCTTCGTTTCCGGGTCGATGCACCTTCTGTAGCTGTTGCATTGCTTGCTGTTACTGGCTGGCTTACGCCTGTATCCGTGCTAATCGGTGCAGGTGATTTCATTGCCTCAATACTAGCTTGCAATGCAGCCATCAAATCAACGACATTAGCGGTAGGCTGAGCAGCTGGAGCGGTTCGAACCTCTTGTCCTGCAATTTTTTGTTCGATACGTTCCAATAGGCGTGCTCGGTACTCGTCCGTATATTTTTCAGGCTCGAAGGTAGTTGATAATTGGCTAATAAGCAGCTTGGCCATCTCGAGTTCTTTAGGGTTCACCTGTACCTGTTCCGGAACATTCGGTACTTGAGTCGATGCCCGGACCTCGTCGGGGTAGTGCATCGTCTCCATTACGAGGCAATTGTTCAACACACGTATTGCAGCAAGACTGCTCTTAGCCCGAAGGGTAACCTTAGCAATTCCTATTTTGCCAGTCTCATTGAGGGCTTCCCTCAGAAGTTGATACGCATTCGCCCCAGCTTGGTCTGGGGAGAGGTAATACGTTTTCTGGTAATAAATTGGATCGATTTCCTGCAAATCGACAAAATCAATGATGGAGATAGCACGGTTGGCCTCTTCTTGCAGCTGCTCCAATTCCTCTTTGTCGAATAAGACGAAACGGCCTTTCTCATACTCATATCCCTTGATGATCTCGTCCCAGGCTACCTCTTTGTCGCATACCGGACAGGATCGAACGTAGGATAACGGGCTTCCGCACTCTTTATGAATCATGCGCATGGATATATCCTTATCCTCGGTTGCGGTATGCATTTTGACAGGGACGTGTACAAGGCCGAAGCTTATGGCGCCTTTCCAAACCGTATGCATGCTGTGCCTCCTTTGCTTATCGATACTTGATGATCACATTAGTAAGCATGACAAATGTAAAATGATTGCCTGATCTCAGTATGTGACAGATGCACAGGGGTTACCCATTCAGAATCATGCATGAAATAGGAAGCGCTGAGCCATCTTAACAGAAGGTGGCTGCAGGCAGGATGTGCCGCATGCGGCGTGGAAAATGAAGGAGGATGGGACAAGACGATGGATGCCAACCGTGCGAAGCAAATATTAGAGATGAAGGATACTGTGCCCGTTCGCTTGGATGGGGAGCAGTCTGTGTGGATTGAAAGCGTGGATGTAGCGAATAGTATGGCGACCGTTCAAGTGGGAACGAGTCCATTGAACACGCAGACGGTAGCGGTAGACCGCCTCGTTGAGGAGAAAAAGCAATAACGCCTTTTGTATGGAATGATGGAAACAAAAGAAGGGAGAAGGCGCCTGCGGCATCCAGGTGTCTTTTTGTCTATTAGACATTTGATTTATGCCTTTCTTTTTGGCAGGTGAAAATGGTTTTAGGATGGTGAGGGGAGTGTACCATGGATTGCATGTAGGGTCATAAAAATCATTTTCCTAAGGGTATGGTTGTACGATGACTTCGCATGTTTCTAAGGTAGATCTCGGTTTGGAGATGTTGAATTTATGCTATAATGATAACTTAGTTACTATACGTATCGTGATGGAGGACAAATATGAATCAAATTGCGGAATTTGCCTTCCGCTCAAGCAGCGAAGCGGATACGGAACGACTGGCTTCCCGGCTGGCTGAACGGTTTCATGCGGGAACTGTAATCGCGCTTGATGGGGACTTAGGCGCAGGCAAGACGAGGTTCTCACAGGCTGTAGCGAAGGCGCTGGGCATTACGGGTGTCGTGAACAGCCCAACCTTTACGATTATTAAGGAATACGAAGGCGATACGTTGCCTTTATATCATATGGACGTATATCGGATATCGATGGCGGAAGCGGACGAGCTGGGGCTGGATGAGTACTTCTATGGAGAAGGCGTATCCTTGGTGGAGTGGTCCAGCATTATTACCCCGATCTTGCCTCCGCAGCATTTGCACTTGTTCATTCAGAATGAGGGAGAGACAGATCGCATCATTCGATTGACTGGATACGGGGAGCCGTACGTGTCATGGGTGAATGAATTGAAACGGATGGGAGTATGAATCATGGCAGTACAACATGAGCAAGTCAAGGTGTTAGCGTTAGATACCTCTACTTCTACTATGGCTCTAGCGCTTCTTCAAGATAGGAGACCAGCAGCTCAGCTTGAATCGCAGGCTGAACGCAATCACTCCTTGAAGCTGGTCCCAGCGATGCAATCCATGCTGAAGGGTCTGGGTTGGGAGGGGAGCGATCTTTCTCTCCTTGCAGTGGGGATTGGACCAGGCTCTTATACAGGTGTACGAATTTCCGTTACAGCTGCGAAGACCATGGCCTGGGCATGGGGTAAGCCGGTTGTAGGCGTGTCAAGCTTGCATGCATTAGCTCTAAGCGGACTAGAAGCTGTTCATAAGGAAAAATTCTCAGATGGGGCCCTAAAGATAGGCAGAGACTGGGTTTATCCGTTAGTGGACGCTAGGAGAGGCCAAGTATATACGGCTCGGTTCCGCACAGGGACAGATACAGGCGTTGTCGAAGTAGATGATAAGACTTCTAGACAAGAACCGGAATGGGATGCACAACTCGGATATCGCGTGCAAGAGGATGGAATTCGATTGTTCAGTCAGGTGGCTGAAGAGGTGGCACACGTATTGCAATCCACTGATTTAGAGGCGGCTGATATGCCTGAACATGTATGGTTCGTCGGAGAGATTGAGCCGCATATGGAACGAATTGCAGCACTTCAAGAACAATTCGGAGATCGGATACATGCGGTTCCTTGTATGATGAAGGCCCATTGGATCGGCCGAATTGGAAGCAAGGCATTCCATCAAGGTGAGATTGGTGACACACACCGACTGGAGCCGAATTACACACAATTGACGGAAGCGGAATCGAAGCTGCTTGCGAAGGAGCAGGCGGCAGCCAAGGCTGTACAACAATCGTAAAGGAGCGTACTTCGAATGGGACAAGCTGAAGAACAGAAGGCTGGAATTGTGTCACAGCCGCGACATGCTGGTCAGGACGAGGCGAATGTTAATCACTCTTCTCAGCTGAAACAAGCTCAACATGTTCAATTTCGCCGTATGACGATTGATGATATCTCGGGTGTGCTCGCGGTTGAGCATGCTTCATTTACGTTGCCATGGACACAAGATGCTTTCCGTAATGAGATGACGAACAATTTATTTGCAAAATATATCGTGATGACAGCGGGTGAGCGTATTATCGGTTATGCAGGAATGTGGACCGTCCTGGATGAGGCGCATATTACGAATATTGCTGTACATCCAGAATATCGAGGGCAGCGGCTCGGAGAAATGCTGCTGCAAGAGCTAGTTCAGCTGGCGCACTCACTTGAAATGCTGCGAATGACACTTGAGGTGCGTGTCTCGAATCATGTCGCACAGCGATTGTATGCCAAGTTCGGCTTCACTCCGCAAGGCGTGCGCAAAGGCTATTACTCCGATAACCAAGAAGACGCGCTTATTATGTGGTCAGACTTGGATCCTACGGCTCCCTATGCAAGACCCTAAGGCGCTAACTGATTAAAGCAGGTGAAATCATTGACGAACCAATCTATTAAAGATAATTCTTGCCTCATTATGTCTATTGAAACAAGCTGCGATGAGACCTCAGTAGCTATCGTCCGCGATGGACGAGAGGTGCTGTCCAATATGGTGTCCAGTCAAATCGACGTTCATCGCCGCTTCGGCGGAGTTGTTCCGGAGATTGCCTCTCGCAAGCATGTCGAGACGATTACGGTGATGCTGGAGCAGGCGCTTCAGGAAGCAGACGTTACGATGGCAGATGTAGATGCAATTGCGGTAACACAAGGGCCGGGTCTAGTCGGATCGCTGCTTGTTGGCGTTGTTGCAGCCAAATCACTGTCTATGGCACTTGATATTCCGCTCATTGGAACTCATCATATTGCTGGTCATATTTATGCGAATCGACTAGTGGAAGAGATTGAGTACCCATGCATGGCGCTCGTAGTGTCTGGTGGTCATACAGAACTTGTGCTCTTGGAGGAAGAAGGAAAATTTCAGGTAATCGGGCGTACAAGAGACGACGCAGTAGGCGAGGCTTATGACAAGGTAGCACGGGCAGTCGGCTTCCCATATCCGGGAGGTCCGCATATCGACCGGCTGGCAGTTGAATCAACCGAGGAGGTCGAGATGCCCCGAGCTTGGCTTGATCCCGAATCGTACGACTTCAGCTTCAGTGGATTGAAATCTGCCGTGCTGAATGCGGTCAACCAGGCAAAGATGAAGGGGGACGAGCCGAATTACGCAGGAATTGCCCGTGGATTCCAGCTCTCTGTCATCGACGTGCTGATTGGCAAAGCGATGCGGGCTGTTCAACAATACGGCGCGAAGCAGCTTCTGCTGTGCGGAGGGGTTGCCGCCAACCGGGGCCTACGGGCCGCATTGGCAGAACGCTGTGCTGCTGAGGGGATTCCACTACTCATCCCGCCATTCGAATATTGTACGGACAATGCGGCAATGATCGGAGCAGCTGCTTATTTGAAGTGGAAGCATGGTCAGTCTACGCCGCTTGACTTCAAGGCAGAGCCATCGTTCTCCTTAGAAGCGTGGTTCGTGTAATCCATTGCAGAATGCAGCTTCTTTCAAGCGTCGATAATTAGGTATTGACGATTTCAGATGAGGGCAATATAATAATCATCAAACCTAAATCCTTCCATGGAATGGGAAATACGGTATAACGCTAAGATCAGGAGTAGTAGGGAAATTGCTGTTCAAATGAAGAGAGCTGCGGGATGGTGCAACGCAGTGGCAGCAAGCCTGAACTCGCCTGTGAGCGGATCGGCGGAATGAAGTACGCAGATACGGAAGCCCCCGTCATCGGGCGTACATGACGATATATTATTTTAGGCTGTGGCCTGCGTGTATCGACATGTGCATGAAGCGGATGAGGCTTCATCTATCGCGAAGATGGAGTTCATCAACTAGAGTGGTACCACGGCAGATCACCTGTCGTCTCTAACGAGGCGACAGGTTTTTTTATTGTTACCCAACTTAATCGAACGACAAGACAATAACATAGTATTCATACACAATGAACAGGAGTAGTAAGAGTTGAACTGTCTCACAGCAAGCTGCGGGGTGATGCGACGCAGTGACGGTAAAGTCTGAACTCGCCTGGGAGTGGAACAGCTGAACGAGCATGATTGGATATGACTATATTCCGATTATATTCGATAAGCGGTTACGGTACCTGCCGTTATCAGGCATGAGAGGAAGGTCTCGAATAGGAGCTGGCTGCTGCCTGCATCTTATATGGCCTTCAATCGGAGTGGTACCGCGGCATACAACCTGTCGTCTCCTGATACATGGAGACGACAGGTTTTTTTGTATCCATTTTCACTTTTGGAATATGACTGGACGACAGAACAATAATTTCCGTTTGAAGATGAATAACGAGTTTCTATGCTGATTACCTATAGCCTTTCCATATGAAGGAGGACTTTCTATGTCAACGAACAATAGCAATATGATTCGAATTTTCGATACTACGCTGCGGGATGGAGAGCAAGCGCCAGGTGCTGCTCTCACGTTGGATCAGAAGCTGGAACTGGCGGGAAGACTCGCTGCATTGGGTGTAGATGTCATGGAGCCGGGATTTCCGGTATCCAGCCCAGGGGAATTTGAGGCAGTACAGCGCATTTCAAGAATGTTCCCTGAGGTCGAAATCTGTGGATTTGCACGTGCGGTAAAAGAGGATATCGATGCTGCGGTTCGCGCAACTGAGGATGCAGCGAAGAGGCGTATCCATCTCTTTATTTCCGCTTCGGATATTCATTTGCAATATCAGCTGCGCAAGACTCGGGCAGAAGTGAAGCAAATGGCACGGGAAATGGTGTCCTATGCCAAGCAATTTGTAGATCAGATCGAGTTCACGGCTATGGATTCGACACGTGCAGACGCTGATTATGTAATTGAACTTGTAGAGACTGCTATTCAAGAAGGAGCCACAATTATTAACTTGCCGGATACAGTTGGCTATGCTCTTCCTGAGGAGTACGGGGCATTATTCCGCAAGGTGAGACAAGGCGCGCGGGGGGCAGAACAAGCTCAATTTAGTGCCCATTGCCACAATGATCTGGGTCTTGCTGTTGCGAACAGCATCGCTGCGATTCAGGCAGGAGCTACTCAGATTGAAGTAACAGTAAATGGGGTTGGGGAACGCACAGGCAATTGTGCATTAGAAGAGCTCGTGATGGCACTGAATACGCGGAATGATGTGTTGCGGGCGGGTACGCTGATCAAGCCAGAGCACTTATACGAAACGTCTCGCATGGTTAGCCGCATGATGCATTTCCCGATTGCATTCAACAAGCCGATTGTGGGCCGCAACGCTTTCCAGCATGAGTCTGGTATTCATCAGGATGGATTGCTCAAAAACCGCAGCACTTATGAGATCATGGATCCTGTTGAGCTGGGCATTCCCCATCATATGATTATTCTGGGCAAGCATTCGGGACGCCATGCACTCAAGCATAGAGCTGCCCAATATGGAGTCTCATTGGATACGAATCAGTTGGAAGAGGTATATGCGAACTTCAAGCAGATGGCAGATCAGCAGAAGGTTGTGACGGATGAACAACTGCTTCATTGCATCGGGGAGACGTTGAATGAACAGCTGGAGGCTGTTGAATTGCTTGATGTTCAAGTAATAGCGGGAAGCTCCCGCAGTCGTGTTGCCTCCGTGGTAGTTAAGGAGCAGGATACCGGAATGGAGCATACTTATGCCGGTGTGGGCAGCGGGCCGATTGAAGCCGTGATACGGGCTATTACGCAGTCCTTCTCTGAGCCGATTCAATTTGAAGACTTAGAGCTACATTCCTTGTCTTCCGGGGAGAATGCTGCGGGCGAGGCCATAGTGACCGTGTCGTGCAATGAATGCCGCTACCAAGGCAGCGCGATGCACCAAGATATTGTAATGGCGGCTGCACAAGCCTATGTTGCAGCATGCAATCAAGCCGTTCGAGGCCAAGTGGCTGAGTCAGACCCTATTGCCGAGGTGGGGACTGTGGAGGTATCCTAACGGTGTGTGGACAAAGTTATCCACATATTCCGTTGAAAACGTGGATAGAACGCTTTCGGCCATGCAGGACTAAGGATCTAGTTTTGGTGAAAAAAAGAATAACATCTGCAATGGAATACACTGGAATTGTGGATAATGTGGATAAAACAGTGGATAATCTTGGTTTACAAAATCAAAACACTGTTCTACCAATAAAAAATGAGTAGAAATGAAAACTTGATTGCTGTTTCATAAAGATGATTCTTGTGAATAACCTGTGATTTACGTGAATGTGGCCTTAAGGTCTGCATTTCTTCATGAAAATTCCAATTGGTGGAATGAAATGTAGGGCATGGATGCTGCGGGATGGCTTATCGTACTCGCGATAAATGATGGGTCGGTGCTGATGTTATACAGCACTGACCATCCATCTTGTAAGTAACCATTCAGAGTAAAATTGATTCACCGAGCTGTGATGGAGGTGTTGGAATGGATGAGCTTAAGAACAGTGCGCAGATCGTGCAGGACAAGCTTGCAGCTAGGGGTCTGCCCAATCAGGTTGTTGAGCTGCCGGATAGCACGAGAACCGCGCAAGAAGCCGCAAACACAATCGGGTGTAAAATATCGCAAATCGCAAAGTCAATTATATTTCGCAGATAGGCTGCAGACCTCCCTTTGCTGATTGTGGCAAGTGGGACGAATCGCGTAAATGAGAGAGCGATCAGTTATCTATTGAACGAAAAGATTGGCAAGGCAGATGCTGATTTTGTCCGAGAACATACAGGCTATGTGATCGGAGGAGTTCCGCCGTTTGCCCATAAGGAATCGATTGAGACGTTGATCGACGAAGAACTGATGAAATATGAAGTGATATGGGCCGCAGCAGGCCATCCCAAAGCTGTCTTTCAATTAACGCCTGAGCAGTTAGTGGAATTGACGAACGGAAAGGTAGTTTCTATCACATAGTTCATATGGATAAGTTGTATGGTGCCTGAAGTGTATACAAAAAAAGGGATCCCAATGGAGATCCCTTTTCAACACGTATTGAGGATAAACTTTCTTATGCCTCCATAAGCAGCTCCCACTCGGCATATACTTCATCAAGTGCGGCCTTGGACGCATCTAATTGTTCTTGAATCGACTGGACGCGTACATAATCATTGAACACTTCGGGTTCGGTAAGTTCTAGTTCACGAGCAGCAATCTCTGCTTCCAACTCGGCAATTTGCTTCTCGATTTGCTCCAGCTTACGTTGTCGTGCGCGTTCTTCTCGCTTCGACTGCTTATCTGCTTCATACGTTGATAATCCGCTAGGTGTTGCTTCTGATTTGCCTTCCGCCGTACTGCTCTGGAATGAAGCAGGTTTGCTCGGCTGAGATGGATTTGTGGAAAGCAGATCCTTATCTTCTTCCAGCTGCTGCTTCTTCTCTACATAGTCGTCATAATTTCCTAGGAAATGACACGTTCCTTCTGCACTCATTTCCACGATGCGCTCAGCCATCTTGTTCAGGAAGTAACGGTCATGTGAAATAAAGAGTAGTGTGCCTTCATAGTCAATCAGAGCGGATTCGAGCACTTCCTTGCTGAATAGATCCAAATGGTTGGTCGGCTCATCGAGTATGAGCACATTTGCTTGTAGGAGCATCAGCTTGGCTAGTGCTACTCTAGCTTTTTCCCCACCACTGAGGGAAGCGATCTTCTTCTGTACATCGTCTCCGCTGAATAAGAAGCTTCCGAGTACAGTTCGAATACGAACTTCCTCCATATGCGGATAGGCAGACCATACTTCCTCTATGACGGTTACATTCGGGTTCAAATTCGTCTGTTCCTGATCATAGTAACCAATCGTAACATTCGTGCCCCATTGGATCTGTCCAGCTAATAGATCGTGCTTGCCAGTCAATGCTTTCAACAAGGTGGACTTGCCGATTCCGTTCGGGCCAATGAGTGCGACCATTTCTCCACGCTTCAATTCGAAGCTTACGTGGCGGAATAATGGAGGCTTATGGTCATAGGATGCAGATGCTTCTTCTACTTTCAGCACATCTTTCCCGCTTTGACGAGTAATCTCGAAGCTGAAGCTTGCACGCTTCAGATCCCCTAATGGCCTATCAATTCGTTCCATTTTCTCGAGTGTTTTACGACGGCTTTGTGCACGCTTGGTTGTTGAGGCACGCACGATATTGCGCTGTACAAAGTCTTCAAGCTTTGCAATTTCAACCTGCTGCTTCTCATAGAGTTTCATTTGCTGCTCATATTCGGCTGCCTTCAACTCGATATATTTCGAATAATTGCCTGTATACCGCTTGGCCTGATGGCGTTCGATCTCGATGATCGTCGTCACCATCGCATCTAGGAAGTATCGGTCATGCGATACAACAAGGACAGCGCCAGGGTAGGAGCGTAAGTAACCTTCGAGCCATGTAAGGGTATGGATGTCTAGATGGTTCGTAGGTTCGTCAAGCAGGAGCAAATCAGGCTGTTGCAACAAAATTCGGGCAAGTGCCAATCTCGTCTTCTGTCCACCGCTCAACGTGTGAATATGAATCGTGTTCGGATCCATCTGGCCGAATCCCATGCCGTGCAAGATGCTTCGCACACGCGTCTCCATCTCGTAGCCGCCATGCTGGCGGAACCAATCTTGTTGCTCCGCATATCGACGCAAGATCTCTTCATATCGAGATTCATTCTCCGCAGTTGCAGGGTCAGCAATAAGACGCTCTAATTCTCGAAGCTCCTGCTCAGCCTCAATGAGGTGAGAGAATACGGACATCATCTCTTCCCAAATCGTCCGTTCTGAATGGAGACCGGTATGTTGGGCAAGATAGCCGATTCGAGTTTCCTTCGACTTGTATATGATGCCATCATCAGGTGTGAGCTCTCCCGCAATCATTTGCAGGAGCGTAGACTTGCCGGCGCCGTTGACCCCAACTAAGCCAATCCGCTCACGTTCTAAAATTTGAAAAGTAATGTTGGATAACACGGGGGTAATCCCGTAACTTTTGCATATGCCGTTCGCTTGAAGCAGCATCGGTATCTCCTCCGTTTTGGGCAAACTACCATGTCTTAAGAGGTTGTCCAATCCGTGCTACAAGAGCAATCAGAATTGAACATATCCCCTTAAGTTTACATGAAAATGCGGAAAAGTGCGAAGTCTTTCCATCTATGGTGATGATAATAACGAAAGCAGTTGGTATCGAAAATGGAGAATGCATGCGCATAGCTAGCGGAAATGAAGTAAGGATGGTAAACTAAGGTTGAAAATGGTGAAAATGAGTGAAAATAAGAGAAAATGAACATACATTGATGATATACGTCGCATGGAAGAGTGTCACGCAGACGAGGAGGGGTACAGTTGGAGCAAGCGGCAGATAAAGGCATACTACGAGAACGATTCAAACAGCGTCGAAAGGCGGTAATGGAGAAGGAGTACGATGTATCCAGTGCAGAAGTATGCAACCATGCTTCTGCCTATTTTGCGCAGCTGCGGGAACATTTGAAGCGCCCTCTTCGGATCTTTGGCTATTGGCCATTTGGAAGAGAGTTGGACATTAAACCCTTGCTTGCTGCATGTTTAGAAGCTGGAGATCAGATTTACTTGCCGCGAACGATCCCTGCTACACGAACAATGACACTGCATCGATGGGATGACCAGACGACGTTTACGGATGGCTGCTTCGGAATCCGTGAACCTGAGGCACATACGGACTTGCTGCCGAGTGAAGAATGGACAAGTCTAGACGTGATTATTGTACCTGGTATTGCGTTTGATGCTGCAGGCGGCAGACTCGGATTAGGGGCTGGATATTATGATCGCTTCTGGCAGTCTTATATGGAGAGCTTCACGAACAATCAAGATCTCGAAGGGGATCTCTCGGTCGTGCGGATAAGCTGTGTCTATTCTTGGCAGATTACTGATGATGTTCCGATGGAGCCCCATGACATTGGGGTGGATCTGCTTATTTCCGAAGAAGGCATAATTTTTTGCGAGCGAGGAAGGATTTCGCAGGAAGAGCTCGAACTTGGATTGCAGTAGCAGACTCATGGTATTTTTGATTAGACTGCGACTTTTTATATTGGACTAGACAGACACAGCTGAGAAAATATAAACGAGCTTTAGCATGGAACAAGAGATTATTATGATGAATTGGCGAATGGCGGAAGGAGGAATGGACATGCTTTGGAAAGTGGCGATATTAACAGCAAGTGATAAAGGTTCACGTGGCGAACGGGAGGATACGAGCGCACAGGTTATCCGTGAGCTAGTCGAGGAAGAATTGCATGGTGAGGTTGTAGAATACCGGATTGTGCCGGATGAGGTCAATGATATTTCAGCATCATTAATTGAGATGGCTGACTATTTCCAAGCGGACTTAATTATTACCACCGGAGGAAATGGATTAGCTCCGCGTGATGTGACGCCTGAAGCGACGATGAAGGTGATTGATAAGGAAGTTCCTGGATTGGCAGAAGCAATGCGTTACGCAGCTATGCAGCGAACTCGCAAGGCAATGCTGTCTCGTGCAGTCTGTGGAATAAGAGGCAAATCACTCATTATCAACTTGCCTGCAAGTCCAAAGGGTGTACACGATCATTTACTGGCGATTATCGACCAGTTGCCGCATGCTTTGTACGCGGTTAGCGGGAATTTGAGCAGTGCGGACGAATTCGAGTAGTGTGCCGAATTTGGAATGATTTTCATAAATTTGTTACAGTTCATTGGTATTTTCTACATATCTAGTATGTTATGATGTATATCATAGCATTTCATTTTATAGAGGCAATGAAAGGTGGAATTACAAGGTGTTTAACGGAATCGGGGTTTCTGGTGTTCTGTTGCTGTTGATTATTGCCTTGTTATTGTTCGGACCGAATAAACTTCCTGAGCTTGGGCGCGCATTTGGCCGCACATTACGGGAGTTCAAAGCAGGTGCACGCGATATTATGGGCGATGACGAAGAATCCAAGCCTGCTCGCAAGGAAGTGCAGTATGTAGATGTAGAGAAGTCTGGACAGCCTTCTCCTACGGCGTCGGCGACTCAAACCGAATCACAACGGCGTTTGCCGGAATAATGCTTCGCTGGTGACAGGCCTTTTGGCTGCGGCCTAGCGAAGATTGCAACAATGTGATGAACAGGCTGGTGTAGCAATGTCGATAGAAAAGGAAGACCAAATGACAATGGTCGAGCACATTGTCGAACTGCGCAAACGGATTGTTCTCATTCTGGTGGCGCTTGTTATCGGACTTGTAGGCGGACTTATACTAGCTGATCCGATCTATACCTACCTGCGCAGTGTCGAGCCGGCCAAAAATATGCCGCTGCATGGATTTTCGCTCTGGGATGGCATCAATATTTATATGAAGTTCGCCTTTATTTTTGCTTTGGCGATTACACTGCCGATTACGCTGTATCAACTGTGGGCTTTTGTCAGTCCCGGCTTGAGAGTGATAGAGCGGCGAGCGGCTCTTCGTTATGTGCCCTTTGTGTTCGTATTATTTTTGTTAGGGCTGTCATTTGCGTATTTTGTTGTCTTTCCGATGGCTTTCGAGTTTACTTCTAGTATTAATGAGCACATGGATCTGCAAGCAACGTATGGGATTACGCAATATTTCTCGTTCATGTTCAATATATTGCTCCCGATATCGCTGCTGTTTGAGCTGCCAGTTGTGATTATGTTCCTGACACGAATACGGCTGTTAAATCCGCTTCGGCTGCGGAAAATGCGCCGTTTAGCGTATTTTATCTTAATTGTGTTAGGTACGATGCTGTCGCCGCCGGATGTCATTTCAGACATCTTGGTGTCGATACCGCTGCTCATCCTTTATGAGTTAAGTGTGTTCTTGTCCTCGATTGTATATCGCAAACAGATAGCAGAACAGCTTGCTTGGGAGAAAGAGTTCGATGAATCTGCAGATGCGACAATCGCCTAAGTTATAAATGCAGGTAGAGAGAGTGTGATTTGATTTGCACTTTTTCTTACCTGCATTTTTTGTTGAAAACAGCCTGTCTTCATAAGCTTAGGAGACATAGTGGTTATAAAAAGTTAAAAATTTTTAAGCGTATACCCCCTTGCAATCGAATCTTAAAATCAGTATCATAAGAATTGTTATTAGCACTAACCACTATCGAGTGCTAACACATTACTAATTTTGTTGTGGAGCCTTTGTCCGTACTATCGGGCATCGGATTCTTCACTTTATAACTCTTGTTTAAAAGGAGGCTATTTTTCATGATCAGACCTTTAGGTGAACGCGTATTGATCGAGGCAATTGCGAAGGAGGAAACTACAGCTTTCGGAATCGTATTGCCGGACACTGCCAAAGAAAAGCCGCAAGAAGGTAAAGTTGTGGCAGTAGGTAACGGAGTGTGGAAAGACGGCCAACGTGTGGCTTTGGAAGTAAAAGAAGGCGACCGCGTGCTGTTCTCCAAATACGCTGGAACTGAAATCAAATTCGAAGGCAAAGAATACTTGATTATGAAAGAAAGCGACATCCACGCAGTAATCGGCGAATAGAGCCGGAGAGCGTATGCGCTCATTTTGCAATCACATGATCACGTTCCAGAGTGGGAACCGCTGAATCACATACATGAAGATGAATGAATGAACATATTGATACGAATTGAGGAGGGTTTCACTAATGGCTAAGGATATTTTGTTCTCTGAAGAAGCACGTCGTGCGATGCTTCGTGGTGTAGATGCTTTGGCAAATGCGGTTAAAGTGACACTTGGACCAAAAGGTCGCAACGTTGTATTGGAGAAGAAATTCGGTTCTCCGCTTATTACGAATGACGGTGTAACAATCGCGAAAGAAATCGAGTTGGAAGATGCATTCGAAAACATGGGTGCACAACTCGTTAAAGAAGTAGCTACGAAAACAAACGACGTTGCTGGTGACGGTACAACTACAGCTACAGTTTTGGCTCAAGCGATGATTCGCGAAGGCTTGAAGAACGTTACAGCTGGCGCGAACCCAATGGTAGTTCGCAAAGGTATCGAGAAGGCTGTTCGTGCAGCAGTTGAAGAATTGCACAACATTGCGAAGCCGATCGAAGGCAAGCAAAACATTGCTCAAGTTGCAGCGATCTCTGCAGCTGACGATGAAGTAGGTACGTTGATTGCTGAAGCGATGGAGAAAGTTGGCAAAGATGGCGTAATCACTGTCGAAGAATCCAAAGGATTCAACACAGAGCTTGAAGTGGTTGAAGGTATGCAATTCGACCGCGGATACATCTCTCCATACATGATCACAGACACTGACAAGATGGAAGCTGTTCTGGACAATCCGTACATCTTGATCACAGATAAGAAAATCTCGACAATCCAAGAAATCTTGCCAGTATTGGAGAAAGTCGTTCAACAAGGCAAGCAGCTCGTTATCATCGCTGAAGATGTAGACGGCGAAGCACTTCCTACATTGGTTCTGAACAAATTGCGCGGTACATTCACTTGCGTAGCTGTTAAAGCTCCAGGCTTCGGTGACCGTCGTAAAGCAATGCTGCAAGATATCGGCGCATTGACTGGCGGCCAAGTCATTACAGAAGAGCTTGGTCTCGAATTGAAATCGACTACGATCGATCAATTGGGTACTGCTCGCCAAGTTCGCGTAACAAAAGAAAACACAATCGTCGTAGATGGAGCTGGCAACAAAGCGGACATCGATGCGCGTGTGAACCAAATCCGTACGCAATTGGAAGAAACAACTTCCGAATTCGACAAAGAGAAGCTGCAAGAGCGTCTTGCTAAATTGGCAGGCGGCGTAGCAGTTATCAAAGTTGGTGCGGCTACTGAAACGGAATTGAAAGAGCGCAAATTGCGCATTGAGGATGCTTTGAACGCGACTCGTGCAGCAGTTGAAGAAGGTATCGTTGCAGGTGGCGGTACTGCGCTTCTGAACGTATACAATGCAGTTGCAGCTGTAACAGCATCCGACGATGAGCAAACAGGCGTGAACATCGTCCTGAAAGCTCTTGAGTCCCCAGTTCGTACAATCGCTGACAACGCTGGTCAAGAAGGCTCCGTTATCGTTGAGCGCTTGAAGAATGAAAAAGTTGGCGTAGGCTACAACGCTGCTACTGGCGAGTGGGTTGACATGATCGTTCAAGGTATCGTTGACCCAGCAAAAGTAACACGTTCCGCGTTGCAAAACGCAGCTTCCGTTGCTGCTATGTTCTTGACAACTGAAGCGGTTATCGCTGACAAGCCTGAGAAAGAAAAAGCCGGCATGCCTGATATGGGCGGCATGGGCGGAATGGGTGGAATGGGCGGCATGATGTAATAGAATCATTTTCGAAGCAATTCGAAGATGGTCGACCGCGCTTAGCGGAGGATTCTATTGCTGATTGAACAATTATTGCTCAATGCAGAGACAATGGGGAGTAATCCCTTATGTATCAGCAGATTTGAGGCTTACAATAAGCATTGTCCCATTTCTGTTCCATTATGCTAGATAAATCAATTAGTGGAGAGGCTGTTCATGAGTTCTGAGAACTTGTGAGCAGCTTCTTTTTCTTTGTCTACATGTAGATAAATGTTTCACGTTGTGTCGTCATCCTGGTGCCCTAGTTACGAAGCTCAATGGGAAAATCAAAGCTTTAGATCGTGTGATTCTTTTTTTTTTGCTTTCACTTTCTTTTACAGACACTCCATATGGGGATGACCTGGATATTACAATTTGGGGGTAGAATTCAGTAGCAATACATCTACCATTCTGTAACAGATAACAAAGGAGAGAGAAAAGATCACATGCGAATACGCAGAAAATGGATGTCTCTGGCATTGCTGGGGAGCATGCTGCTTGGTGTGCTGCAGCCCGCATTGGCGCAAGCTTCACCTGGATTCGATTATACCAAGGTACCGAAGCTATTAATTACGGAGCTGGTGCCGGATACGAAGAATGTGAATTCGGCCGACGGCTATGAGAGTATTGAGATTTACAATAATACGAACCGTGACATCAACTTCAGAGATTACAAAGTCGTGTATAACAACGGCAGCAACAATGACTGGTCGCTTACAGATAAGCAAGTGCCCGTGATCATCAAGCCGCATCAGACGATCGTGCTCTGGATCATGAATGGCAGTAATACGAACGAGCCGGCTGATGCATTTAACAGCAATTATACAATTAACGGATATACGTCCAATTTGATTGAAAATACGAACCTGTTCCGGATTGATGCGGGCGGAGGCATGGCGAATACGGGAGACCGCAGCATAGCGATTCATACGCAAGGTGGTGTCGAGATTGCCAAAGCGGCATATTCGGTAACCAAGTCCAAAGAAAATTATGGCATTCACTATAGCTATCCAATGGATGCAAGCAAGAATATGGGGATGGTAGGCGCAGCGGAATCGCAACCGGCTTCCCCCGGAACCGTCGAGGCGAATCAAGTGCCAGCATTCCCTTCTGATATCGGGGAACCGCATACTGCTACGACTCTAAATTTCGATCACGTGCCGGCAAGCAAGACGCTCGTAAATCAAGATGTGCCGATCGATGCGTCCATCACAGGAAACCTGACTTCGGTTACCGCTTCCGTCTACTATAAGACGGACGTTCAGACGGCTTATACGCCGCTAGTGATGACGTCGGCTGACGGCGTGAAGCATACAGCTACGATTCCGAGACAAGCGGTCGTTGATGGCAATTTGCTTCAATACTATATTGAAGCAGTGGACGGAAATCAGCAGCCGGAGCGTACGGGTACATATGCGGTCGAGATCGAATCTTTACCGCCGGTACAAGGGGACAAGCTTCAAATCGAGCATACTTCGGCGAAGCAAGTCGATGCGAAAGATTTACTCATTACTACGAAGCTGAACAATCCGGATAAAGTCAAAATTGACAAAGTGGAGCTGCTGTACAAGTCGCCATCGCAGGCGAAGTACACCCTGCTGGCAATGAAGCAGCTGCAACCTAATGGCAATGATTATAGCGTCACCATTCCGGCGAATGCGTTCGTTGAATCCACGCTCGATTACACCATTCGTGTGAAAGACGTCGAGAAGAGCTACACCGTGGATGTCAATATTCCGCCATTTAACGCGGCGAAGGTCCCATCCTTGCTCGTAACGAAGATCGTCCCGAACACGACGAACGTACCGAACACGTCATCGGACGCATTCGAAATGATTGAAGTGTACAACAATACCGATGCACCGATCGATTTTAAGAACTACAAGGTCAACTATCGATATCCTGATGATGGGCCGGAAGCTGATTTGAAATGGCCTACGACCAAAGAAGATTTCATGATTCCTTCTCAGCAGTCGGTCGTGTTCTGGATTAAGAACGGAGCGAACAATAGCTATACGGCTGCGGATTTCAACAACTTCCACAAGACAAACTTGGTTGAGGATACGAACTTGTTCGTAATCATGAGTGACGGCATGGCGAATTCGGGTCGTCGTGGTATCGTCATTAAGACGAACACGGGCAAAGAAATTTCTTATGCCAATTATGACGCAACGACCGTATATGAAGGCGGCGTGAGCGACGAGACTAAGGAAGACAAAGCGATTCTATTCAAATATCCAATGGACGGCAGCATCACGATGATCAAGACAAGTTCCGGGCTCGCGGCGCCTGCCCCTGGCGTGATCGATCCGGCGCTCGTTCCGGCCGTGCCTGTACATGTCGAGCAAGACACGACGCCGCCAAAGGCAGAAGACCGCTCTGGCATAACGTCGGTCGAGCAATCGCAGAACCTTGATCTGAAGGCTTTTGCGGATGATGAGAAGCAAGTGGCGACGGTAAAAGTCTTTATCCGCACGGACAAAGAGGCGGAATATACCGGTTATGCGCTAACGCAGAATTTCACCGATTCGTTGTATCATTATCTCGTGCCTGCAGCTACGCTGATCGGCAGCAAGTATATTGAATATTATTTCATGGTATCTGATGGTACAAATGAGGTGGAGACGGCGAAGGCCAAGGTGGACATCACCGGCAAGCCGGGTCATGATCCGCTCCGTCTCAACGTGAAGAACGGGGATATCGTAAACGGCACGAAGACGTTGAAAGGGACGTCGGAGACAGCGCCTGCAAATACGTTGAAGTTAAGCGTAGACGGCCAAGCAATTACTCAAGGTTCGTTCGATGCATTAGAGCATGACGCATACTTTGTCTTCGAAGCGAAGAACGTGGACTATTATTTCAAGAATGCCGTCACGATGGGACCGGAGAGCGAGAAGGATAAGACGATTCTCTATACGTTCATGGATCCGATCCCGACGTATACGACATTGACTTTTAAAATCGATGCGAGCCGCTTCCACATTGGTGCGGATAACGTGATCTATATTCGTGCAGGATCGAAGACAAGCCCATTCGACGACCGGAAGGAAGAGAATAAAGACGATTTTGAAGTACGAAACGTGCGCTTAATGCTAGCGGACGGTACCGAGATTTGGGATCCACTCTACGTGAAGGGGAAAGAAATCAAAATCGGCGACAGCCCTGGGAAAATGGAAGGAATCGGCTTCAACTTCAATCTGGATGCGAAGTACTTCCAGTCGAGCGCCTATGCTTGGGATACGACCAAAGTGGCGGACGGCGCGCATCAGGTGAAAGTGACCGATAGCAAAAACGTTGACGTGACGGCGAATGTCACCGTAGACAATACGCCGCCTTCGATCAAGCCGAATGTTGAAGAAGGCAAGCAGTACCGCGGCAACTTTAAGCTGGATGCGGAGATCAAAGACCAGCTTGCCGGCGTAGACCAAGTGGCCGTGAAGCTGGATAACCAAGATATTAAGCTTCCATATGCTTTATCTTCCGGCAGCATGAAGGCGGGCAAGCACACGCTGACGATTACGGCATCCGATAAGGTGGGCAATCAAGCGGAGCGCACGGTAACGTTCACGACGCCGGAGGAAAACCCGCTGAAGCCGGAATTGATTGCGCCAACGCAGGGTCAATCCGAATTGGGCGGCAGCGTGGGTCTGAAAGTGAAAGTGCAGGATCCGACGAATGATCCGATGAACGTCACGTTCTACAGAGGCTTCCAATATGATGGCAACCGTACTGCAGAAGGATTCACAGGCTTCATGAACGCATCCGATAACGAACCGCCGAAGGTCATGATTCCGGAAGGAGAGCAGACATTAACGGCAGAGGATTACCGTAAGATCAGCGCAGAAGACGGCGATTACTTAGTCAATGACGCAGTGGAGCAATTCCCATACCAACGTTATGAGATTAAGCTTGACCCAGCGGTTCAGAAGACAGACCGCGTCGATATCGTCTGGAAGGGCAAATCAATCGAAGGACGTAAAGTCAGCTTGTATGCTTGGAACGAGAGCGCGAAGAAATGGGTGCAGCTCGTTACCCGCATTGCAGGCACAGAGGATTTCGAATTGAAGTCCACGGTTAAGGTCGAAGACTATGCAATGGGACAAACAATCCAGATCATCGTGCAAGATGAGATCGCGGAGATGAAGGAACTGAAGTCTTATACGGCCCAAGATCCGTATGATTTCTCTTTCGTATGGATATCGGATACGCAGTACTACTCGCAGAGTTATCCTCAGATTTACAAAAAAATCGTGAACTGGGTGAAGGATAACAAAGAGAGCAACAATATTAAATATGTCATCCATACGGGAGACATCGTCGATAAATCCTATCAAGAGTATCAATGGCAGGAAGCGGACGAGGATATGAAGGTGTTGGAAGATGCCAACATTCCTTACGGCGTGCTTGCAGGTAACCATGACGTTGGTCACCAAGACAACGACTATACGAAGTACTGGCAGTATTTCGGAGAACAGAGATTCAAGGATATGCCAGCGTACGGCGAGTCCTATCAGAACAATCGCGGACACTACGATCTCGTCTCGGCCGGAGGCAATGATTTTATTATCGTCTACATGGGCTGGGGTCTGGGAGACAAGGAAATTGACTGGATGAATGAAGTCGTGGCGAAATATCCGGAGCGTAAGGCGATCTTGTGCTTGCATGAATACATGCTCGTTTCCAATAACCGTGCCCCGATTGCCGATAAGATTTTCGAGAAAGTCATTAAGCCGAACAAGAACGTCATCGCGGCATTGTCCGGACACTATCACGATGCGCAGCTGAAGATCGATGAGCTGGAAAACGACAACGGCGAGAAGCGCAAAGTCTATCAGATGCTCGCGGACTATCAAGGCGCGCCGGAAGGCGGTCTCGGCTATATCCGTCTGATGCAGTTCGACATGAAGAACAACAAGCTTCACATCAAGACGTATTCGCCATATTTGGACGATTATAACTATTATGATCCTGAATTCTATCCTGGCAAAGACGAGTTCTCGCTGGATTTGGAATTACAGCCGAAGATCAAACGCGTCGCAACCGACTACATTGGCGTGAAGGTCTATAGTGAATTACCGATCGGCAAAGTGAATAACGTGAAGAGCGGCCAGCAGGCAGCTTTTACTTGGAACGGTCTCCAAGGCGATAGCTACTATCAATGGTATACGAAGGCAGAAGACGGCAACAGCGGTCAAGTGTTATCGGATATTTGGGGCTTCTATACAGGTAAGGTGAGTAATCCTGATCCAGGCCCAGGTACTACGAAACCAGATCCAAAGCCAGAACAAAAGTCTGATCCAAAACCTCAGCCTAAGCCGGAGACTTCTTCGGACAAAGGGGTTATGAGCATTAAACCTGGCGCGGATGGCGCTTATGCGGTAGATCGCGCTGCGCTTGAAAAAGCAGTCAATGAAGCAGAGCACGGTAAAGTGGCGATTAAGCTCGAGGCAGCGTCTTCGGAACAAGCGGCTCAGCTCGTGTTGGATGCGGCTGGTGTGCAGAAAGCGAAAGAGCGCAAATTGAGTATTGAAATTGTGGGATCTGGATTTACCGTGACGATTCCGGCAGCTTCCTTGCCGAATGGCATCGCAGATGCGGATCGCATCGTACTTCATATTGATCCGACGATGAATTCCTCAATCCAGACGGCAATCAACGCGGCAATCAGCTCGAACGGTGAACTGAAGTCGACGGGCGTAGTATTCACGCTCAAGCTTGTAACGGTAAAAGGGAAGACGGAGACAACGGTATTGAAGTTCAGCGGTCCGATTACAGTGAAGCGTACGCTTACGGCAGAGCAACAGAAGCATTTGCAGCAAGATTATGCGAACCTGTATCATCTGGTTGGCGGCAAGGCTGAGCTGATCCCTAGCGTATTCGATAGCAGCACAATTAGCTTCACGACGGATCAACTGGCGCAATTCGCGGTGCTTGAGCAGCACAAGCAGTTCACTGATTTAACTGGCGGTTGGGCTGATGAGTACATCCTCAAGCTGGCTGCGAAGAATATCATTAGGGGGATGGAGAATAACCAATTCCGCCCGAACTTGCATGTATCGAGAGCGGATTTCGCGACGCTTGTCATCCGTGCGCTGGGTATCCAAGCAGCAGAAGGACAGACGCCATTCGCGGATGTAGCGGCAGACCGTTACTATGCAGGCTATGTGAGCCAAGCGGCTGAACTGGGATTGGTACAGGGCAGCAACGGCAAATTCCGTCCGACGGAGCCGATTACGCGCCAAGAAGCGGCAGTGATTCTGAACAAAATGGCAGAATACATGAAGAAGCCAATTTCGGGATCGTCCTCCGTGCCAGCATTTGCTGACTTGGGCAGCATTTCCGGCTGGGCGAAGGATGCGGTGACGAAGCTGCAAGCAGCGGGTATCATTAACGGCAAAGACAACAACCGTTTCGATCCGCGCGGCTCAGTAACGAGAGCGGAAATCTCGAAGATGCTGTATATGATGTTGAATAAGTAACGAATACGCGCAGAACCCAAAATACCGTCAGGGATCATCCTGACGGTATTTTCATGAGCTCTACGTTCAAATATTTAAATGTTTATTCAATTGTATATTGTCTTTTCTATATTTTGTATGATGGCTTTAGGTATAATAGATTGTTTCTATGAAGAATCAATCTCAATCCTACTTCCCTTACTATGTCAACTTGATACAGAGTCCATTTTTTTCTCCGCATTTGGTTTTGCTGCTATGATCTATCTTCATAAACACAGGCTGGTCAATAGTTGTCGTAGCTATCTACTCAAGTACACACATTTTAACTCGTTGTGCCGATAGTTAATCAAATACCAATCCCAGTCCATGAGCAAATCAAACCTATTGTATCAAGACCTTGTTGTGGGCTTAATGGAAGATTTGAACGTTGATCCAGCTGTATAGAACATACCGTTTAAGTTATACTAATTGCGAACGGACAGTAGCAGAGGCGTAAAAGATCCCTGATTCCGAACTTCTTCAATTTTTAAAATTTCAAAAAAATGGTGTTGACAGACGGTTTAATAAGTTCTAAGATTGTCAGTAATCTAATATTGAATAACCCGATGAAAGAGCGAAGTAGCAATGTTGTCACTGTTCTCAGAAAGCCAGGGGTTGATGCGACCTGGTACACACAATGAATTGCGAATTACACTCTGGAGGTTCTTAGGTAACGCTAAGCGGATTGGCAATCGATATCATTGCCGAGAGTGGTATGAATAGTGGCTGCAGCACTGTTCATGCAAGCTGGGTGGTAACACGGTTAATTAATCGTCCCTATGTCTACAATAGACAAGGAGACGATTTTTTTGTATTTCTAAACCTATAAGGTAGCGTTTTGAACTTACATTCCCAATTATCAAATATAAATTCACACCAAGGAGCTGAATCACAATGATGAACATTATCGACGAATTGGAATGGCGCGGTGCCATTAATCAACAGACAGATGCTGAAGGTTTGCGTAAATTAACAAGCGAGAAATCGATATCATTATACTGTGGTGTTGACCCTACTGGGGACAGCATGCATATCGGACACTTGATTCCATTCATGATGCTGAAGAGATTCCAGCTTGCAGGACACCGTCCGGTAATCTTGATTGGTGGAGCAACAGGGACAATCGGCGATCCAAGCGGCCGTACAACAGAGCGTACGCTGCAAACGATGGATCAAGTCCAAAATAACGTAGATGCATTGACTGCGCAAATGAAGAAGCTATTCTTGAACGAAGGCGACACTGGCCTGCGCATGGTGAACAACTACGATTGGACTCATAACGTAACAATTCTTGATTTCCTTCGCGACTACGGGAAGAACTTCAGCGTCAACACGATGCTGGCGAAAGACATCGTAGCAAGCCGTCTCGATACGGGGATCTCCTTCACTGAGTTCTCGTACCAGATTCTTCAATCGATGGACTTCCATCACTTGTTCGTTAATGAAGACGTACAACTGCAAATCGGCGGCGCGGATCAATGGGGTAACATTACAAGCGGCCTTGACTTGATTCGCAAAAAAGAAGGATCAGAAGCTAAAGCATTTGGTTTGACAATTCCATTGATGCTCAAAGCAGATGGTACGAAATTCGGTAAAACTGCTGGCGGTGCCATCTGGCTCGATCCGAACAAAACGACTCCATTCGAGTTCTACCAGTTCTGGGCAAACACAGATGATCGTGACGTAATTAGATACCTGAAATTCTTCACATTCTTAACGCAAGAGCAAATCAAGACGTTGGAAGAGAAAGTACAAACTGAGCCGCATAAACGTGAAGCTCAACGTGTACTTGCTGAAGAAATGACCAAATTCGTTCATAGCGAAGAAGCATTGGTACAAGCTCAGAAAATTACAGCTGCCTTGTTCAGCGGAGATATCAAAGCGCTGACTGCAGATGAAATCGAGCAAGGCTTCAAAGATATGCCTACATTCCATGCTTCTAAGGAAGAGAAAAACATTGTAGACTGGCTCGTTGATCTTGGTATCGAACCATCCAAGCGTCAAGCGCGTGAAGATATTGCGAACGGTGCAATTTCGATGAATGGAGAAAAAGTAACGGATCTGGAAATGACAGTTACTGTGGACAATTCCTTCGATGGCCGCTTCATTATTATCCGTAAAGGGAAAAAGAGCTACAGCCTCGTGAAATTGGGAGAATAGCTGCTCATGAAATTTGGAGAATAGCTGCTACAGCTATTCTCTTTCCTTTATCTCCTTTAGTTAGGGGGCAGGATAACCAAATGCCAGAATCGTGGAAAAAATCGCTGCAAAGTGCTTTACTGAATCATCGCATTATATCGGCTATCAATCAGGACATGCAAGTCAATTGGCTTATGCTCGATCTCGGGATTGCCGAAGTGGCTCTCGATCAACTGAATGAAGAACTTGACCGTATGCTAATTGCGTTCAATCGATTATGCAAGTATAAACAGGTAAAGCAGATATCGCTAGGCTGCTTTCGAATGTTGGATATTATACGAAATGAAGAGAGTTGCCAGCCTAAGCTACATATTCTGCTTCCAACAATTAAGAGTTATTTTCAAGGCAGGTATTATATTAAGGCAGAGTCGTGGTTGTCTCTATGGTGCAGAGCCTTGGATAAAGAATCTGTAGACCATGTGACCGTGAACGTGAAGGTTGTGAACCCAAAGGGCGATCAGCAGGCGACTGTTCAAAAGATGGACGAAGGCTTGGACAAGCTTGTAGTGAATAGGGGACAACGAAGGTTGGAGAGTAGTGAGCCAAGTACCCTACTCCCTTCTCGCAGATTAATTGGATACAGCAGAGTGATGAAGGAATATATGGAGAAGTTGAAGCCTGATCCTGTATATGATTTGAGCGAGTACCGAACAGAAGATGTCGTAGCGAACGCTGCATTCGAAATCATGCTCGATTGGTATCCTGGGATACGGCTCAAATAGATCATCATCCTAAGAAATAGAGTCATCATTTAATTTATATAGATGATAGAAGTTTGAAGGACTGGATTGAGACAAAATCCAGTCCTTTCTTTGTACGGAACGTCACCAATGAATGCTGCTTGGTTCAAAAAAGTGGGAGCTGAAGAGAAATTATACACTTTCTGATGCAGATTGAGCGCATTAATCTATAAAGGCCATAAAAAGATCAAAAATTGAAATGTTTGGCTATGATATATTTCACAATTAAAATATGAGGATTATCATAGGAAAATAAGAAAGGGTACATGTTTTGATATAAGAAATAGCCGATTTCAACATAATTACTTACCAAATTAATCCTCTTCATTTGTATCTGCGTACTTCAAGCATTTGATTGGAATTTGATAAAAAATAGAAATAGAGAGGGTATTATCTATTTCTGAGAGGTTTCCCTTACTCCAGCAAACCGGTAAACATATTCCCCAGCATGTATAAGTATTCCCTTTTGTATTTTCTTCACTCTTTGTTCCCCAATCCAGTTTTGCCCTCAATTACGTTCAACCTTAGGGAATAAGAACAACTTCCCCAACGCATGATAGTGATATCTTCTAGTAGGCAACCAATCCCCATGTGTGCTTTTATTTCATGATTGAAAGGATGTGTGTTCAATATCAATAAATAAATGATAGAGAAGATGAATTGATGTATATATAAAAATACTATTTACCGCATTTATATTCACTATTTCACCCTGGAAATGCTTTTACCTATAGAAGCGAAAAACCTTTAAAGCCTTCATCGAATTGCTGGAAAAAGCTTTAAAGTATCTGCTAACAAGATTCTGGAAAATGACGAAAAAACCTTATGTGACAAGGTGTTGAATCGAATTGACAGAACAAAAAAATGAGGCGTATACTGACGGTGCAAGTTAATCGATTAACAAAACTATATAAATAATTTCATATGATCAAGGGGTGAGCTCGAAGCGTTTCAATTGCATTCCTATAGTTTCAATTCATACCTTATTCATTGATTTGAATAATTTAGGAAGATTGAAAAGGTTAGACAACTGAGAGAAAGAAGGATAGATCAATGGCCAATTCAAAAAAGTTGACGCTATTCGGGTTAATTGGGATTACGATGGCGTTCTTCGGTACTGTTCGTAGTGTGCCGACACTTGCCGCCACCGGCTGGACTCAAATCTTTTATATGTTGGTTGCAGCCGTATTGTTCGCCTTGCCAATCGCGTTGATGTCAGCCGAGCTGTCAACAGGGTTCCCTGAAGAGGGCGGACCGCAAGTATGGGTTAAAAACGCTTTGGGCGAGAAATGGGGCTTCGTTACCTCATGGCTCTTATGGGTACAAATGTTCTTCGGGATGGTAATGGTCGCATCCACAGTAGGGGTTCTATTTGGATACGTCATTAATGTTCCCGATTTATCATCAAACAATTACTTCATATTCGCAGTTATCCTGATTTCATATTGGGGCGTTACATTATTGAACTTGAAGTTCGATATGGTCAAAATTGCAGGTAACTGGGGCGCAATTATCGGGGTATATATCCCATTCGTTATTCTCGTAATCCTGGGTATTATGTACATGATCAAAAATGGCATTAACCCACAAGGTTACTTGGCTGACTTCAAAGCAAGCAATTTGTTGCCGAATCTAAGCGATTTGGGAAGCTTGGCATTCTTGTCCGGTATCATCTTTATCTTCGCTGGTGTAGAGATCTCCTCTGTACATGCGAATAACATCGAAAATCCGAAACGCAACTATCCGATTGCAGTTATCGCTTCCGTTATCTTGCTGGTTATTTTCAACCTGATTGCAGGTCTTACTGTAGCAAACGGTGTTCCAATGGGGAAAATGGAGCTTGCGAACATTACGCAGCCTTACCTGATCTTCTGTGAAGACTTAGGCATTCCATCAATTTTCGTTAATATTATCTCGGCAATGATTTTGATCGGTGTACTCGTTCAGCTTAGTGCATGGGTACTTGGACCAAGTAAATCGATGATCAAGGTCGCAGAAGATGGTAACTTGCCGCCATTCTTCCAAAAGAGAAATGGAAAAGGTATTCCAATTTCGTTCGTATTGATTCAAGCGATTGTTATCTCGTTAGTTTCCGTTCTTTATATCGTAGTACCTGACGTAAACAGTGCGTTCTTGATTATCACAATTACAACGACAATTCTCTATTGTCTCGTATATGCTTTTATCGCAATTTCAGCAATTCGTCTTCGTTACAAAATGCCTGAAGTCGAAAGACCATTCCGACTTGGCAGCAAAGGCAATGGCTTGATGTGGTTCGTAGCTTTGCTGGCCTTGTTGAGCGTAGGCATAACATTGGTTGTTAGCTTGATTCCACCATCTATTCTCGAACCAAGCCAAACAACGGGTTATATCATTTATCAAGTAGGCGCAACAATTGTTATGGTGGGCATCGCCCTTATCATATATAAATTCAAGAAGCCAAGCTGGAAAAAGAGTGAATAGTTTCACAAATTAAGTGCTTCATCAATTCGTTTCATCACATTCAATTCATTTATACATCACGGGAGGAATAGAACATGAACTATCAAATTCCGGAAATTAACTTGAAAGCATTATTCCTTGGTTCTAAAGGCGAGAACGTTAATCTCTTCAAAGAAGTATTGAATAAAATTGTGGACGAGCATGTTGGCTGGAGACAAAACTATCAACCGCAAGATTTGCCAGTCATCTCTCCTTTCGATAAGAGCTCTGAGAGCTTCCGAGATACTGCAGACCATATGCGCAGCGTATTCGATCAATTGTCTTCCAAGCTTCGTTCCGAATCCTTGCCATGGCATACAGCAGGACGTTTCTGGGGTCATATGAACTCGGAAACATTGATGCCAGCAATTATTGCTTATACAGCAGCAATGCTGTGGAACGGTAACAACGTAGCTTATGAATCTTCTCCAGGTACATCCCAGATGGAAGAAGAAGTTGGACATGAATTGTGCAAAATGATGAGCTATCGCGAAGGACATAGCTGGGGCCACATTTGTGCTGATGGTTCCATCGCGAACTTGGAAGGTCTCTGGTATGCACGTAACATCAAGTCCTTGCCGCTTGCGATTAAAGAAGTTGCGCCTGAGCATGTAGAAGGCAAATCCGAATGGGAATTGCTCAACATGTCTACGCAAGAAATCATGGACATCATGGACAAAGTTCAAGATCAATTGGACGACATCAAAGCAAAATCCGCACGCAGCGGTCGTTATTTGGACAAGCTTGGTAAATGGCTGATTCCGCAAACAAAACACTATTCCTGGTTGAAAGCAGCCGACATTATCGGTATCGGCTTGGATGCTGTTGAAGCAGTCGATGTAGACAGCAGCTATCATATGGATATTGAGAAGCTGGAAACACGCATTCGTGAATTGGCAGCAGAAAATACGCCAATCCTTGGGGTTGTCGGCGTAGTCGGCAGTACAGAAGAAGGTCAAATCGACCATATTCATAAAATCGTTGCTCTTCGTGAAAAATTGGCGAAAGAAGGCATCTACTTCTATATCCATGTCGATGCAGCTTACGGCGGCTATGCACGCTCCATCTTCTTGGATGAGAATGATCAATTTATCGAATACAACAAAATTAATGAAGTATTCAAGAAACACAATATCTTCACTGATATGAGCTTGAAGGACGAATGGCTTACAGAAGATGTATATGAAGCCTTCAAAGCAATGAGCAAAGTTGAATCCATTACAATTGACCCGCACAAAATGGGCTATATCCCTTACTCTGCAGGTGCAATCGTTATTCAAGATATCAGAATGCGCGACGCGATCTCTTACTTCGCAACATACGTATTCGAGAAGGGTGCAGATATCCCAGCATTGCTTGGTGCGTATATTCTCGAAGGTTCCAAAGCAGGTGCAACAGCAGCGGCTGTATGGACAGCACACAAAGTATTGCCACTCAACGTTACAGGCTTTGGTAAATTGATGGGTGCGAGCATCGAAGGGGCTTACCGCTTCTACAACTTCTTGAAGGAAAGAACATTCAACGTTAATGGCAAAGTGATTAAACTTCATCCATTGACTAAACCAGACTTCAACATGGATGACTATGTATTTAACGAAGAAGGCAACACAGACTTGGAGAAAATGAACAAGTTGAACCATGACTTCTTCGACTATGCTTCCTATGTGAAGGGCGGATTGTACAGCAACGAATTCATTACATCTCATACAGACTTCGCAATTCCTGACTATGGCAACAGCCCATTGGAATTCGTCAACAGTCTTGGATTTAGCAGAGAAGAATGGGATCGTGCAGGTAAGGTTACAATCCTTCGTGCTTGTGCATTGTCTCCATATGCTCATGACAAAGACGTATTCGAAGAATATGCGCTTAAGATTGAGAAAGCAATGCAAGACAAGCTTGAAAAAATCTACATGTACGAAATGTAAGATTCACATTAATAAAAATGGGATGCGTAACAATCTTCGGTTGTTGCGCATTCCTCTTTATCCAAGGGGTGCCGGATATGACAAACATCAAGAAGGTATTAACAGTTGCTGGCTCAGATTCAAGCGGCGGCGCAGGATTGCAGGCGGATCTGAAGACTTTTGAAGAATATGGAACATTTGGCTTCTCGTCCATTACTTCCATCGTAACCATGGATCCGGATAACAACTGGCATCATGCCGTATATCCGATTGATCCTGAACTTGTTCGCAATCAGATTAAAACTGTACTATCTGGGGGCAAACTAGATGCGATGAAGACAGGCATGCTCGGCTCCATTCCTGTCATCGAGCTGCTTAGAGAAGTTATTGATCAGCACGACATCACGAATGTCGTCATCGACCCAGTTATGGTGTGCAAAGGCGAGGATGAAGTTGTTCAACCGGAAAACGGCGAAGCCATTCGAGAGCTTCTGCTTCCTAAAGCAACAGTTGTGACACCGAACTTGTTCGAAGCGGGGCAGCTTGCGGGAATTCGCAAAGTCAGCACGCTAGAGGATATGAAGGAAGCTGCGGCCAAGATCCATGAGCTTGGAGCACAGAACGTAGTCATTAAGGGTGGCAAGACATTGGAAGATCAGAAAGCCATTGATCTCCTGTTCGATGGTCGATCATTCACGATGTTCGAAGCTGAGAAGTTGGATACGAATCATAATCATGGTGCAGGGTGTACATTTGCGGCGGCTATCGCTGCGGGTCTTGCGAAGGGGATGTCGGTCAAGGATGCGGTAGCTGCAGCGAAGCAATTCGTCACAGCAGGCATTGGAGGCGGATTCGCGCTTAATCAATTTGTAGGACCTGTATGGCATGGTGCGTATAATAAGGCTGAACAACGCATGAATCGCTAAGACAGCATAGGATATGTCCAATCTATAGACCCCATTTTGCGAGCGCAGCATTTGCAATAGATGGTCATGAAGGAGTTCGGCTTATATGAAGAAAGAAGAGGTTACACTGAAAGAAAGCCTATTTCTTTTAGTTGTTTTATTAGCCATTATAGGAGCTTGTATTATCGGCTTAAGCATGGATCCACAAATTCCGATACTATTCTCCTTGGGGATTATTATCGTCTTCGCTAAAATAAAGGGCATATCTTGGGATCGCGTTCACAAAGGAATATCGAACGGCATTACGCCCGGGTTAATCCCTATTCTCATCTTTATGCTAATTGGAGCCTTAATCAGCGTGTGGATTGCAGCAGGAACAATTCCGACGATCATGGTTTATGGCTTTGGCATCTTGTCCGCAAAATATTTTTTGCCTTCTGTCTTTGTCATTTGTGCAGTCGTGGGAATTACAGTAGGAAGCTCATTTACAACTATCTCAACCGTAGGTATTGCCTTCTTCGGAATGGGTCAGATCATGGGATATCATCCCGCCATTACGACCGGGGCAATCATTTCAGGCGCATTCTTAGGGAACAACGTCTCGCCATTATCGGATACGACGAACTTGGCATCCGCCATTGGTGAAGTCGATTTATTCGATCACATTCGTTATATGATGCGTGTCGTCATTCCCGCCTTTCTGATCTCACTTCTCTTCTTTGGAGTTGTAGGGCATGCGAAGGTGCTGACGACAGGCGAACAGATTAACGAACTCGTTCAGACCTTGAATTCGTCATTTACCGTATCTGCATGGACCTTGATTCCGGTATTAGTGCTCTTCCTATGTGCATGGCGTAAAATTCCGGCCATTCCGACTTTGCTGCTAAGCATCGTCTTTACCATCGGAGTTCTGTTTATTTATCATCCAGACACAAGCTTGGCAAGCCTGTCTAAGCTGATGCAGGATGGTTACGTTGCGCACACAGGCGTTGAGAGCGTGGACAAGCTGTTGTCTCGCGGCGGTATCCAGAGCATGATGTGGTCTGTATCCCTTATTTTGCTTGCATTATCATTAGGCGGGCTGTTGGTAGAAATGAACATCATCAAAACGATTATTTCTCGCATCTCTTCATTTGTTAGCACAAAAGGAAAGCTGATTCTGATGACGGCGCTAAGCTCTATGGGGATTAACCTTCTCCTTGGAGAGCAGTACTTGTCCATTATTTTACCGGGAGAAGCGTTCAAGTCTCAGTATGATGCGATTGATGTGGGACGCAAGGAAATGACGAGAATACTCGCCAATGGCGGAGCAGCTTTTAATGCGCTAATTCCTTGGGGCGTCAGTGGGGTATTTATTACAGGGACACTCGGCGTATCGACACTTGAATATTTGCCGTTCGCTATTTTCTGTATTGTGGCACCGCTTCTCAACATTTTGTACGGTTTCTTGGGAAAATCTACGAAAGCTTCCAAAGCTTCCAAAGCAGCATAATCGCAAACGATAAGAAGAAAAGTTGGTGCATAGAGCCAGCTTTTTTTCTATGGAAGGTGCTGCTCTTCTTATGAAATATGTGGTATTAATTACTAATGAAAAATAATGCTATAATATGTTATACCTATTTCAGATACTTGGAGAAAAAAATCACATAACTGGATATGTCATATGAATGACCTTCTAATCCCACCTTCAACATGATGAGATTGGAAATCAGCCAGTCAGTACTCAAGGAGGTAGACATATGTTAATAGAAGAGCTGCAGGGGAAAGCGTTAGATGAATTTTTCCAAGGGATTTTATCTTTGGAGACGATTGAAGAGTGCTATGCTTTCTTTGATGATTTGTGCACAGTAAATGAAATTAAGACGATGGTTCAGCGTTTCCAGGTTGCGAAGATGCTGCACAACCATAACACATACAGTGAGATTGAAGCTGAGGCGAATGCAAGCACGGCTACCATTTCCCGCGTTAAGCGATCCTTGAATCATGGCAACCACAGCTATGAATTCGTATTCGCACGTATGAAAGAACAATCAGAGAACAATCCAGAGAAGTAAGTTTCCAATCTTCAGACTTTGCGTACGATGTATCTGCGATCTGCGTACAATGAATACCTCTCCATGCAAGCTTATGCACCTAGAAGGAAAATCAGCCTTCAAATCAATTAATTCTTTGTGAAACGATACAATTTTCATACCATTAGGGAAGGAGGGGGACTAAGCTTCGCTGCATCATTACGAGATAAGCGAAATGCCCAAGTCGCCCCTTATCATGCATGTTACTCCTCAACAAGCTCCTTGAATGATTTCACCTTGCCATGCGCATGCGGTGTTTGCTTGCGGATTTTATCGGCGTTTTCCCGGCGATGTTTTGGAATGGACATGGATGATAGCCTCCTCTTGAAATGAGCCCAATAAGGCATAGTAAGTTTGCGGCTGGATAGATGCAAGCATCTGTCTAGCCGTGCTGCACTCGGTTCAATCGTGAACCGAATGTGTTGTTAATATGAGCTGGATTCATAGCGACTATCCCCGCCAATGTTAGGGGGAGAGGGGTTATGGATTCTTTTGACATGGAATTGGGTGTTGTGATATCTTTTATTTAGACATTTATCTAAATGTCTAATGAGTTCTAATTCTGTGGCCGGGAGGATTCCAATTGAATAAATCAGCTTGGAAATGGATGATGGCAGCATGCTTGCTGCTCGGGAGCGCAGTCCCAACTGCATTTGCAGAGGAGACGAAGCAGGAAGCGGCATCAGAAAAGAAGGAAGCTGCTAGCAAGGTGCAACTGCGGCAAGCGGCGAACGCAATTGGAGCTTATGTAAAGTGGGATCAGAGTACGAAAGAAGCAACGGTTACTTATGGGGATCGTGTATGGATCGTACGCAGCGGATCTGTTGAATCGACGATTAGCGGCCAACCGTTGAAGCTGACTGCAGCACCTAGAGTGGAGCAAGGAACTCTGGTTGTACCTTGGAACGATCTGTGTGAAGCCTTGCACATTCAAGCGAAATGGGTAAATGGGAAAGTGGAAGCAGAAATGTCGGACTGGAAGACGCGTGCGTCTCAATTTGTCATGCAATTCGCAGCAGCTGCTGACCGTCCGGAAATGGTGGAGCAGATCCAATCTTCTCTGACTCCGGCACTCAAGAAAGCGGGTCACGTGTACCCGATCGGCATGTTTGCCAAGCAAATTACGACGATGTTCGGACAACCAACCCAATTGATCCAAGTCACGCAAACTGAAAATGATGTGCATCGTAATGCTGCCGTCTCATTCAAGACTGATAAAGGCTCGGTATTATCCGTGGTGCTCCGTTATGCTAAGGACGGCTTGGTGGATGATATGTATTTCAATTTCGTACCCCAAGGTCAATATCAAGCCCCATCCTATGATGATAAGGATGCTTATAGAGAAGAGTCGATCGTAATCGGAGAAGGGGAATTCAAGCTGCCGGGCACACTGACAGTGCCAGCGTCAGGAGACGGGAATTATCCGGTTCTGGTGCTTGTACATGGATCGGGTGCGAATGATCGAGATGAATCGATCGGCAGCAGCAAGATGTTCCGTGACCTGTCCGTCGGCCTTGCCAAGCAGGGGATTGCAACGATTCGTTATGAGAAGCGGACGCGTGAATATTCGTATCAGTCCACCGCAGTTCCACGCTTTACGGTGAAGGAAGAGACGATAGATGATGCCCTTCATGCGGTTGCATGGGCGGCCCAAGACAAGCGGCTGAACAAGCAGCAGATCTTTGTGCTTGGCCACAGTCAAGGCGGAATGCTCGTGCCTAGAATTCTTGCTCAGGATACTGCGAAGGCAATTCGGGGAGCTGTAGTTGCAGCAGGGCCATCTGGCCCGCTTGAGGATCTCATGCTGACGCAATTCGAAGGCCAATTGGCTCGTGCGAAGGAGTCGAAGCTTCCAGAGCAGGCAATTGCTCAATTGGAAGCACAAGTAGCAGCTTGGAAGCAGTCCCTTCAAATCATAAAAAATAAAGAATATACAGTCGACAACTACCCGGCAAATCTGCCAATCGGCACACCTTCTTGGTGGTTTGATTTCCGCGACTATTATGGCGGAGACATTGCGAAGACTCAGCAAGTTCCAATGTTCCTCATCCAAGGGGACAATGATGTCCAAGTGGGCAAGGAGCATTTAGACGGCTGGAAGAAGGCGCTGTCGGCTCGTACCAATGTCGCATACAAGCTGTATCCGAAGCTGAACCATGTTTTTGTACCGTATGATAAACCATCGACCGGAGAAGAATATAAGCTGCCGGGCAACGTACCGCTTGATGTTATTACTGACATGGCGAAATGGATAAAAACTCAATCTTAATGATATCGTTGCCGTTATACACGTCAATGTAGCATTGGCTTATAACCAAGAGCGTGATAGTCTAGATAGCTAGGCTATGCGCTCTTTGTGATTTTTGAGTGGAATGATTTATGCGTTATAATGGATAAATAGACAAAGGGGGGCTGGTCATGCGACATACGAAAAAACCGCGAAAACGCAGAATCTGGCTTCTGATCTCCCTTATTCTCATAATTTTGATTCCCTACATATTGGTGAACAGCACACCTGCATTAACGGCGCTGTTTGTAAGAAAACTATTTGAGACTCCAATCGCGACCCAGCCAGCAGGGTACGCATCGTATAGCAGCCAAGTGCAGGTTCAGCATGATTTGACCTATCCATCGAGGTATAAGGACAACCAATTCGATATATACTTGCCACAATCATCAAGCGCCGAAGAAGCGAAATCCTATCCGACTATTATCTGGGTGCATGGCGGTGCGTATGTTGGAGGGGATAAGAAGGATCTTGCGATTTTTTCCACCATGTTAGCAAGTCAAGGTTATGTGGTATTGGCGATGAATTATGAGCGCGCACCAGAAGCCAAATATCCAACACCTATTTTGCAGTTGGATGAATGTTATCAATATGTGAAGGCGAATCCAGATCGCTTCCCAATTGATACGAATCGGCTGTTCTTTGCCGGAGATTCGGCAGGAGCACAGATTGCCAGCAATTATACTGCCATTCAGACGAACTCAGATTTAGCACGTCAAATGGGTATGGAGCAAGCAGTGCCACGAGGCACAATAAAGGGAATGCTGCTGTATTGCGGCCCATTCGATCTTCAACTGTTCCACAGTACGAAGTATTCGCTGCCTGTGCAATTTTTCTTGAATCAAGTAGCTTGGAGCTACATCGGAGAGAAGAATTGGCATGAAGTGGAGAAGGTGAAATTAGCTTCGGTTGTGAACTTTGTGACGAAGGATTATCCGCCAACCTTTATTACCGATGGCAACAAAAATTCATTTGAGGAGCACGGAAGAGAGCTGGCTGCAAGGCTGGAGGCAGTGAATGCCCCGGTTCATTCGCTCTTTTTCTAGCAGAATGAGGCGATTACCGAGCATGAATTCCAATTTAAGTTAGATACCGAGTCTGGAATGAAGGCATTGGAGCAATCCTTGTCATTTTTGAGGCAATACGCAAGCAAATAAAAAAACAGGAGCATGTATGCACAAAATAAGACAATGCACACTGCGCTCCTGTTGGGTATATATTAATTTTTCAACGGTGGAGTCCATAATTTATACAGGTCAGCAAATCCAAATGAATCATATTGAACAGGCTGCAGCATAGGATGAATGGGGCGCACGTGCTGCGGATGATGCATGAAACCAATGCAGGCTTCATCAACTACGTATTGAACGATGCGATCAATTCGTCTTTCTCTCTCCTCCGCATTTTCATGCTGGAACAAAACGAATTGGGAATCAATCCATTCGAGCTGTTCATCGCACAAATAACGACGGAAAGCCAATGCATCGCTGCGGAAAGCAGCAAGCACTGACAGATGTGGATCTAGTGATGATACCTCACCGGACAGGATGATATCCATGTGCGGATCGTTCGTCGAATCATGGACATCTTTAAAGGAGTAGGGATGAAGTTCGATATGGATCCCGATACAGAGCGCCCTTTGTTGAATCCATCCTGCTTCCTCCCATGCCTCTGGGATATCCAGCATATATAACCGCAGCTTTTCGCCGCTATAGGAGCTGGAGGCTAGCCATCTTTTTGCGTCTGTTAGACTTTTCCTGACCAGTGTGCTTCTCCACGGGAAAAAATGAGAGGCTGGGATAAGCCCAGTTCTGCCTAACTCCTTCCACATGGTTTCCATGTCCAGCAATTCGTTCAACGCTTTCCGCAGCATGCGATCCCGCATGGTAGAAGAGTGCTTCGTATTAAACATAGCAAACCGATATCCAAGTTCCGTAGGGCGATCATATGCCGCATTGAAAGGAACTGTTCCAGTGCTAGGGATGTCATATTGAATAAGATGTGCCCGTTCCGGGGGCATTTGCCAACAATGGATCTCATCCATATAAGCGCGCTCGCGAAAATGCGAATCAAATGCATGCAGTACAACTCGATTCTGCTGGCAGGATACAATTCGATATGGCCCTGTGCCGATAAAGAAGCTGTCCGTATTCTCACCATCCTCGGGCAGGATGATCATCGGTGTTGACGCCAGATAGCGTCCAAACAAAGGATTCGAGTGATGTAGTATAATGCGAGCCACGAGTGGCGAAGGACAATCTATAGATGCGATATCCCGGGCAAGCCAGTGATTGGGAGAGGCTGAATGCATGAGCCTCTCCATGCTGAACTTGACGTCCCGACTCGTCAAAGCGCGATGGTGATGGAACCATACCTGCTTGCGCAAATATATCGTCCATGTTAGCCCCTGTTCATCGACCTCCCACCCAATAGCTAAATGAGGCACAAGCTCATTCTGATCGGCATCATAACGGAGCAGTGTATCCCCGATCAACGCGGAAAGCATTGAATCATAGGTGATCGATACAAACGCAGGATCAAGATTCGTTACCGGAAAGGTCGTAATTGCATGTAACACATCCTTGCCTAATGTTGTAGACTGTAGCCCCAACTGCTCTTGTATAGGCTTTTGCAAATCACCGATCCACTGCCTTGGAAAAGGAAGCTGAAGCACTTGAAGCAGCTGCTCCATGTCCTGTTGCTGAAGACAGAGCTGGATGAAATCAAGCAGATCCTCATAAAAATCCGTAGCGAAGCAAATCTCCGATTGATTTCCTCTGCCGCGTCCGGGAATGTAAGTACAATCATACTCAGATACCAGCTTATGTAGCTTTCGTTTAGCATTTTTCCGGCTGCAATGCCATACATTCTCCAGTTCTTGCAGCCGCAGCATTGCGGTATGCTCATGTTCACGCTCGTAGAGATAGGCGCGCAATGATAAATAATCCAGTTGAAGCAATTGACTCACCTCACTAAAAGGGGACATGTAAGCAAGAATTATACCCTTTTTCCCTCTTTTTGCAAGGCTGATAATAGGGATAAAGCAATTATTATTAGTTTTCTAAACAAGAGAGAAGCAGGGAGGCATTCCTATGTTCACAACACAAAGAATCCGATTGCGCAAAATGACGGAGCAGGATGCACAGGTGTATCATAGCTGGAGAAACGATGCAAGGGTGATGGAGACAACGAATCCGCATATGGATTTATATGCTCCTGAGGATACTGATGCTTTTGTTCGCACTGTTATACTTGGATCTTCGAGTTCGAAATCGTATATCATTGGTGACGCAGACACGGATACGCCCATCGGAATCATGTCGCTCATTTCAATCGATTACAAAAATCGCAATGCGGAGCTGATTATCGATATCGGAGAACCGAATTATTGGGGGAAAGGGTACGGTCAGGAAGCATTGCAGATTTTACTGTACTATGCCTTCAATGAGTTGAATTTGCATCGATTGTCCTTACGGGTGTTCGATTTTAACGAGAGAGCGATTAGGCTGTACTCGAAAATAGGCTTCAAGCAAGAGGGGGTTATAAAAGAGGCCTTATTCCGCAATGGAGCTTGGCACGATATTATCCATATGGGACTGCTGCAATCCGAGTACATGAAGTAAAGTCTACAGCGAAAATATGAAAATAAAAGATATACTAGGTGAAAGTGATAACTTTCACTTTTAACAATCAAAATATATGCTACTATTATCCATGTACGGTACATCTTTCGCATGCGCAGCGGATCACCAGTATATACAAACGAGGGGTATAACAACATGAAGAGCATTCGTAAGGCCGGAACTTGGCTGCTCATTTTATGTCTTATTGTAATGGTAGCAGCTTGTGGCAATGGAAGTAGCAAGGAATCGCAAGGAACCGCACAGCAGGAACAAGGAAATACCATTACATCTGTCGGGGAAGGTGATGGCAAGCACGGTGCGATCAAGGTAGAGGTTACATTTGACAACAATGAAATTACGGACATTAAGGTACTCGAACAGAAGGAGAATGAAGTTCTGGCCGAGCCTGTATATAAACAATTGAAAGAAAATATGATCAGCACGAATACGGCTGAAGTAGATGCAATCAGCGGCTCCAGCATGACAAGCCATGGCTTCATTGACGCAGTCAAAGATGCTGTATCTAAAGCAGGAATTACGCTCATCGCGAAGAAGGCCGATTCCTCCAACAAATCCGAGGAGCCTGCGGAACAAACCTATGACATCGTTGTGGTTGGTGCAGGCGGAGCAGGATTCAGTGCGGCAATTGAAGCGAAGAAGGCAGGGGCTTCTGTCGTACTATTGGAGAAGATGCCAACCGTTGGCGGCAACACGTTGATTTCCGGCGGGGAAATGAATGCGGCGAACACATGGGTTCAACAGAAGCTTGGCATCAAAGATGATGTCGAATTGTTTATTAAGGATACACTAAAAGGCGGTGACAACGTCGGTGATCCTGAGATGGTGCGCGCGATGGCCGAAAATGCGACCAAGGCAGCAGAATGGCTGAAGGATGAAATCAAGGTTGAATTTTTGCCGGATCATCTCTTCCAATTCGGTGGACACTCCGTGAAGCGCGCGCTTATTCCACAGGGACATACAGGAGCAGAGCTGATTACGAAGCTGAAGAAGCATTTGGATGGGGCTGGCATTCCGCTGAAGACAGATACGAAAGTGGAAAAGCTGCTCACAGACAGCTCTGGCAAAGTAATCGGCGTAGAAGCAACAGGTGCTAAAGGAAGCAAGCTGACGTTCCATGCAAACAAGGGCGTTATCATTGCATCCGGCGGCTTTGGCTCCAATGTAGAAATGCGTAAGAAATATAATCCGGAGTATGACGAGAAATACATGACAACAGATGCTCCTGGCTCTACAGGCGACGGTATCGTGATGGCTCAGGATGTAGGGGCAGCATTAACGAACATGGACAGCATTCAGACGTATCCGGTCTGCGATCCAGTAACAGGTGTTATTTCGCTCGTAGCGGACAGCCGCTTCGATGGCGCAATCCTTGTAAACCAAAGCGGTAAGCGGTTTGTTGAAGAGCTTGAACGCCGCGACGTAATTTCCAAGGCAATTTTGGCGCAAGAGGGAAAATACGCTTACCAACTGTGGAACGAAGATATTGCGAATATTAGTAAGACGCACGAGGTGCATAAGGACGAATACGACGCACTCGTGAAAGAAGGCATGCTGTATAAAGCGGACACGCTTGAAGACGCTGCAAAGTTCTTCAACATCGATCCGGCTGCATTGAAGGCAACAATTGAGCGGGTCAACGGCTTCGCAAAAGCAGGAGATGATAAGGACTTCCATCATCGTGCTGGCCTGAAGGACATGAGCAAGGGCCCTTATTATATTGAAAAAGCAGTTCCATCCGTTCACCATACAATGGGTGGCGTGGTGATCAACAAGACGACTCAAGTATTGAATGAGAAGGGACAACCGATCCCAGGCTTGTTCGCAGCAGGTGAAGTAACCGGTGTCATCCACGGCAAGAACCGTCTCGGCGGCAACGCAGTTGCGGACGCCATTACATTCGGCCGTATTGCAGGACAACAGTCTGTGAAATAAAGTTAGGCAGATGTGATTATAGTGAAGCCTGATTAACAAGCTAATCATAGTAATGGAAGTAGGCCGCAGCTTAGCTGCGGTCTTTTCTTGTAGAGAATATTTTCCCAATCACCTATAATGGGAGGATGGCATCATGAATAACCATATTTTTCTTACAAAGGAGACATCGACATAATGGGATCCGCATCACTCTTTGCAAGAACGCATCTAGCAGAATGCGTGCCTGACCTCGTAGCAACGGCAAGAGGAGATAAGAAAGCGACGCTTGTCATTCAGCATGCCAAGCTGGTCAATGTGACTTCTGGAGAAATATTGGACGATATGTCCATCGGTGTACAAGGTTCAAGGATTGCATTTGTAGGCAAGGATGCAAGTCATCTTATTGGAGACACGACGAAAGTTATTGATGCACAGGGCCGTTATGTAGCGCCCGGACTGCTTGACGGGCATTGCCATATTGAGAGCAGCCAGATTACGCCAACGCAATTTGCAAGAGCTGTATTGCCCAAAGGGACAACAGGCGGCTTTTTCGACGCGCATGAGATTACGAACGTTCTCGGACTTCCGGGATTGAAGCTTATGCTTGATGAAGCGAGAACGACTCCACTCGCCGCTTACATGCAGGTCGCTTCCTGCGTGCCTTCTACCGGCCCAGAGCTGGAGACGGCAGGCGCTTCGATTGGACCGGCCGAGGTAGCGGAAGCCTTTACGTGGGGCCCGGACATGATTGCCCTTGGCGAAGTCATGAACTTCCCGGGCGTCGTATTCGGCGATGACAAAATGATTGGGGAAATTCAAGCTGCCTTGCGCGCAGGCAGAGTAGCTGATGGACACTATACATGGCCTGTTCAAGACTGGCGATTGCCAGCATATGCCGCCAGCGGGATTACCGGTTGCCATGAAAGCGTGAATGCGGAGGATGTCATCGCACGCGTGCGGCTGGGCATGTATGCGAAAATGAGACGCGGTTCCGCATGGCATGACGTTGCGGAGTCAATCAAGGCCCATACTGAGCACAATATCGACACGCGCCGCATGATACTCGTCACCGACGATCGGAGTCCAGAGTCGCTAGTAGATGAAGGACATATGGATTTCGTTGTACGCCATGCGATTGCGCAGGGAGTGCGTCCTGTGACGGCATCACAGAAGGCAACCATTAATACGGCAGAACGATTTGGCGTGGCGCGGGATGTAGGTTCGATTACGCCGGGTTCGTTCGCGGACATGATTATGCTGGACGGTCATATTTCCGACGTGAATGTAATCATGACGATTACTGCCGGACAAGTAGTCGCCGAGCATGGTCAAATGGTCGTCGAACTTCCAGAGTTCCATTATCCCGAATCAGCGATTCGCTCCGTACACTTGGCTCGTCCGGTAAAGGCAGAAGACTTCGTGATTGAAGCACCGATTACGGGCGGTGTTGCAACCGCTCGTTCGATTCAAGTGAGGGAGAATCATGTGGACACGAAGGAATTGCTTGTGTCTGTGCAGGTTGAAGACGGAATCGCATCATTACGAGATCAAGCGGATTTATGTAAATTAGCCGTGATCGAGCGCCACCGTGGTACGGGCAAGCAGGCAGTAGGCTTCGTATCCGGTGTAGGGTTCCAGGAACCGGCTGCGTTGGCTTCGACGGTGGCACATGATTGTCATAATGTCATGGTCATCGGCAACTCCGACGAGCTTATGGCGAAAGCAGCGAATGTCGTTGCCGATATGCAGGGCGGTATCGTGCTCGTTACCGAGACGGAAATCGTAACTTTGCCGTTGCCCGTTGCTGGCCTTATGTCGAATGCGCCGTTCGAGCAAGTGGCGGAACAGTCGAAGGCAGTTAGCGAAGCCTTGAACAAGGCAGGCTGCACGATGAACTATGCGTTCATGACCTTATCGCTGCTTGCCCTCGTTGTCGTTCCCGAGCTCCGTCTGTCAGATATCGGTCTCATCAAAACGACGGAACAAGGTTTTGTTCAGGTGCCATTGTTCGTGGAGCAATAAAACAAGCATTCATCTTTATATACAGTCATTTCGGTCAGGCGTCTTTCCAACAGGAAAGCGCCTTTTTTATATAATCTTTTCTTATGAAATTAATGAATTAGAAAGGTGGAAACTGCATGCGTACGGGGGAATTTTTATGTTCTTACTCGATAATTCATTTGAGTATCAATTTGTTGGAAAGCCGCTTTTCATCGATCGTTCTGACAAATGGGGGAAACGAATCGATATCTCGTTTCGTATCGTACAAATGAGCAGCCTGATGAAATAAGAAATTACACCGCAAATTTTACACTGGATAAAAACAAAGCATGGAAGCTCGGGCAAATTGATTAAGGTGTGGGCATGAGGAGGATAAAGAAACGGAATGTCTTACGCTAACAACCAATGCTGTAACGGTAGAGATCGTAGAAGGACAATCGACATGATGAAGCGAAAAGGATAGAGATACGTTTAATAGCTTACAAGTTGAGGTGCACCGTCATGACGAAACTATCTATCGGCCGCATGGCCGAGCTGAATCATACCTCTGTACAAACACTTCGCTATTATGACAAGCTCGGTCTCTTGAAGCCTGAGTTTATTGAAGAAAGCACAGGTTATCGGTATTATGCAATCAAGCAGTGCGCAAGATTGGACATGATCAACTATATGAAGTATCTGGGAATGTCCTTGGACAGCATCAAGGAATGGCTCGATCATGAAGAGGTCGAATCGATTCCTGCAATGCTGCGGAAGCAGGCGGCGCTAATTGAGCAGAAAATGAATGAACTGGAGCAGATGAGGAGAGCAGTTAACGTAAGCATCAACAATTATGAAACGTATATCCAAGCGCCAAAAGACGGACATATTGTGCTGGAGCACATTCCTGCACGCAAAATCCTTTGCTATGACAGCGGCATCAATATCTATGAGAACACGTTGGAATCCTATGAGTATATATTGCGAGAGCTGCGAACACAGGCAATTGTGAATCACCTGCCGATGGCATACTTCTGCAATGTCGGTTCAATGATACGCAAGGACAGGTTGAAGCGAGGTGAGTTCGTATCCACGGAAATATTTCTGTTTGTCGAAGATGACTTTGCTATGCAAGAGGGGGTTGAATGGATTCCCGAGCACGACTATTTGTGCATCTATTGCAGCAGTTTCTTCGATGAGCAGGAGTGCGCTAATAAGCTGCTCGCCTACGTTCGCGAGCTTGGATACGACATCATAGGCGATTACATTTGCGAAGTCGTAGTTGAACTGCCAGTATTTCATCATGAGGAGCGCAACATGTTCATGAAATTGCAGATTCCCGTACAAAAGGGATTGACTCTATAGTTGCTATAGAGTTTATGATGAGGACATAGGAGCTCCAAGTATTTCAGATACATTAGATTGTGAAATTAATAACAATCCATCAAGGAGGCTGTCCACATGCGAGAAAAAATCAGAGTGATTCAATATGGCTGCGGGAAAATGGGGATTTACTTTTTGAGATATTTGTATGAAAAAGGGGCCGAAATCGTTGGTGCAATCGATCTGAATCCGACCGTCGTCGGCAAGGACGTTGGCGAAGTAGCGGGACTCGGCGTGAAGCTGAACGTGCCGGTTCGCTCGGATGCAGAGGAAGTTTTCAAAGAGTGTGACGCGCAGGTGTGCATTATTGCGACGACGAGCTTGCTAAGCGATACGTATGCTGCATTCGAACTTGCTGCGCGTTATGGGGTGAACGCCATCAGTACATGCGAAGAGGCCTTCTATCCATGGACGACTTCTCCGGCGCTGACGAACCGGTTGGATCGGCTGGCGAAGGACAACAATTGCACGTTGACGGGATCCGGGTATCAGGATGTATTCTGGGGCAGCTTGATCACGACATTGGCAGGAGCAACGCATCAGATTACGAGAATCGAAGGCATGTCCAGCTACAACGTGGAAGAGTACGGCATTGCACTGGCAGAGGTTCATGGTGCGGGATTGACGCTTGCGGAATTTGAAGAGAAGATTGCAAGCAACAATGACTTGCCTTCCTTCATGCGCAATGCCAATGAGTGGCTGTGCTCGCAGTTCGGCTGGACGATCAAATCGATGGATCAGCAGTTGATTCCGATGACGCATGACAAAGATCTGTACTCGACGACGCTCGGCAGAACGATTCCGGCTGGCGACGCGACGGGTATGTCCGCGGTCGTCACTACGGTAACCCATCAAGGATCGGTCATCGTGACAGAATGCATCGGCAAGGTATATGCGGAGGACGAAGTGGATCATAATGACTGGATCATCAAAGGTGAGCCGAAGACAGAGGTTAAGATCGCGTGCCCGGCTACCGTAGAGCTTACCTGTGCAACGGTGGTCAATCGCATTCCGGATCTGCTGCAGTCACCTGCGGGCTTTTACACGACCGAGAAAATGCCTCCGGCACAATATCGCACCTATCCGCTCCATTATTACGTGAAATAATATAGATCGTGAACAAGGCAATGGCTGAAAAGCTGTTGCCTTTTTTTGTAACTATTTCCTGTATAATTTTTGGAAATTTTACAATTGTGCGATGAAAGTCATTGCATTCTGACAAGATGCAAGCTAGAATAAAATATAATACCAAAATGATGGTTTTATTTCGAAATAAAATTTCTTGGCGAGTAGGGATAGACATATGTCGATACATGATAATATTTTGATCAAAATCCGTGATATGAAGGATAGTCTCACGCCAGTAGAACGCATCGTTGCTGAGTATGTACTTGCCAACCTAGAGGAAATACCGCACTTGTCGATCAAGAACTTGGCGCAGCTGACGAAGACCAGTGACGCATCCGTGCTTCGCTTCTGCAAGACGATGGGCTATTCAGGCTACCGCAGCTTTATCGTCAGCATCTCCGCATCAATCGGATCGATGGATGACGAGCAGAAGGATCAGTATACAGACATTCAACCAGGGGATGATTTAGATACGATCATCTCTAATATTTCGCGCAACAATAGCAAATCCATCGAGGATACGCTCTGTGTCATTGACCGGAAAGAAATCGGCCGTGCCGTGCAGGTGCTGCGCGAGAGCAATCGGGTTGTGTTCTTCGGTATTGGTGCGTCAGGGCTTGTTGCGACTGATGGGGAGCAGAAGTTCTCGCGCATCAACAAGATGTGCCATGCGTATACGGACGGGCATAGTCAATTAACGGCGGCTACACTGCTCGATAAGGGCGATGTGGCGATCTTTGTCTCGAATTCAGGCGATACGATTGAGATTCTGGATACGTTGGAAATCGCCAAGAAAAATGGCGCCTGTATTATTGCGATAACGAAGTATACGAAAAGCGAGCTGGCGGATAATGCCGATATCGTGCTGAGCATATCTACGCCTGAGGTTACGATTCGCAGCGGTGCGATGGGCTCTCGTATCGCTATGCTAACGGTTATCGATATTCTTTTTGCAGGAGTAGCGAGTGCGGAATATAAGAATGTGAAGAAGTATTTGACGAAAACACATAATATTTTGGCCAGCAAGCATCGTTGATACGAAGAAAAGATCAACATGGCAGACATCGGCAGGGCACGTGCGCCGGTGTCTTTTTTTGTTGAAAAACAAAAATAAAACACCAATAATTTATTTTATAATAAAATTTTATTTCAAAAACTGTTGACCATGATGACATTTAGGTCTAAGATGGATATATAAGCAAGTTATACAAAACAGGATAGGAGGATGGCTATGGATGAGTATCTGGCGGGTCTAACGACAGAAGAAATCAATCCAGAGACATTAGTGATAGACGAGTGCACAACCGATCAGATGCTGCGCCTCATGAATGAGCAAGATTCGAAAGTTCCGCAAGCGGTTGCAGCAGAGATTCCGCAAATTGCAAAAGCGGTCGACACCCTGCACAATGCGCTCAAAAATGGCGGTAGAATGTTCTATGTCGGGGCTGGATCTTCCGGCAGACTCGGCGTCCTCGACGCTTCAGAATGTCCACCCACTTTCGGAACTGACCCTTCGCTAGTGCAAGGACATATCGCTGGGGGAGACACTGCACTGAGATGGGCCGTTGAAGGCTGCGAGGATGATGCAGAGGAGGGGATGGCATTAATCGAGAGATGCGGCGTGACAGACAAGGACGCGGTTGTTGGCATTACAGCGAGCGGAAGCGCGCAATTCGTAATTGCTGCCTTGAGAAAGGCGCGGGAAATTGGAGCGGCAACGATCGGCGTAGTGAATAACAAGCAATCCAAAATAGAGAGCGTCTGCGATGTATGCATCTCACCTGTTGTAGGACCGGAAGTCATTATGGGATCGACAAGATTGAAAGCGGGTACAGCCCAGAAGTTGGTACTGAATATGCTGACAACTTGCACGATGGTTAAACTTGGGAAGACCTATAATAACTTGATGGTTGACTTGAAAGCGAGTAATATCAAGTTGCGCGACCGTTCAGTTCGGATTATCCAAGCGGTTACAGGCGTTGATGCGAAGACTGCGACTAGCTATTTAGAAAGCGCTTCCATGAACTGCAAGCTAGCCATCATGATGATCAAGACAGGACTTGACGCAGCTGAAGCGGAACGGGCATTAGAGCAGAGTGAAGGTAGTTTGAAAAAAGCAATTGGCACGTTTACAAAAGCGGTATAGAAATCATTCGATATCCTTGAGGGGGGCTTTATCAATGAGAAAAAAAATGCGTGTATTAGCGTCCATCTGTGCTTTTACCTTGGCAATTTCCTTGCTGTCGGCTTGCGGAAGTTCCAATGATGCAAAATCCGGAGAACAGGCGAACGGAGGCAAAGGTGGAAAAGATACAATTACAGCTTTGTTGCCACCAGTATCCGGTAAGTTCCAAGATAACTTCAAGCAAATGGAGAAGGAATTTAGCGAGTTGTACCCTGACCTGACGCTGAAGATTGAGCCAGCAAGCTGGGAAGATGTGACGCAGAAGCTTGATACACAAGTTAACGCGGGCAGCCCGCCAGATATTGCATTCATCCCGTCTGCAGGGATTCCAAAGTATATCCAGCAAGGCATGCTAATGGATATGACAGGTGTAGCAACGCCCGAAATGATTGCTGACTATGACAAAATTCCGCTTGAATACATGAAGAGTGGCAACGGACTTTACGGCTTCCCGGCATACATGGAAGTTCATGCCTTGGGCGGTAACAGAGAGTTCTTGGAGAAGGCAGGAATCGACTGGAAGAAAGTTCAGCAAGACGGCTGGACATTTGACGAATTCCGCGAAGCTGTGAAGAAGGGCGTTGTGAAGGAAGGCGACAAGACGTCCCGCTATGGCTTTGTATTCGCTACGGCAGGTGTAGCTTCCAAGGATTACTTGGGGATTCTGGTTAAAAATGCAGGCATGCCTGCATTCTTCGATAAAGACATGAAATACGCTTACACAAGCAAAAACTTCCTTGAAGTATTGAAGGATATTCGTGTACTCATTGATGACGGCTCGATGCCGAAAGAACTTAGCTCTGTCGACGCAGGTAAGCGCTGGAACATGTTCCTGACAGGGCAAACGATGATTACAGGTAAAGGTCTTGCTACTTTCGAAAACAATTCAAAAGAAAACAACGAAAAAATCGCGAAAAAAGATGGCAGCGAAGTAAAAGGCAGCATTCCGGTCGAATATACGGTGCTTCCGGTTCCAACCTTCTTGGGTCAGGAGCAGAAATCCGCAGTTGCAGTAGATGGTTATGTAACATTCCGTGGAAAGAATGAGCCAACGGCTGAGCATAAAGCGAACGTAGTAAAAGCTGCGTACTTCCTTGCAAGCGGTAAAGTAGCAGCAACAACGAACAATGATCTCTTTGCAGCGCACATTACGGAATCGGCTCGAAAAGAAGCAGAAAAAATGCCAATCGAAAGAGACGAGTTCAATGAAAAGGCTGTAGAAAAATTGCTTAGCCATGCAACTCCTGCACGTCCAGACATCCCAGCAGATCTGGCTGCAAAAGCAATTAAATTGGAAACAGAAGTGATAGTACCTAAGCTGCAAGCATTGATCGCAAATGAAATTACACCAGAGAAAATGTACGATGCTGTGAAAGAGGCAGCCATTGCAGCATTCGGTGAAGACGGCATTGTGAAGGACTAAGAAGAAGTCAGCTTCGGATAGCCGCATGAACCACACATGTACATGGAAGTGCGGCTATCCGAAAATGTTTATGACATTGCGTATTGAAAGGGGTTTCGCATTATGGCCCAATTAGCTAAGCCGTTGAAGAAACGGAAAATTAGAGGAGATTCCGGTTGGGGATATGCGTTTATCGCGGTTGCATTGGTTGTATTCGCAGTCTTTACCGCATATCCGGTAGTAAGTGCCTTTATTATTAGTTTTCAGGATTATAAACCGCTAGGATCTACATGGGTAGGATTCGATAACTATATTTCTTCCTTTAAAGATCCGCTCTTTTGGAAGTCAATTAAGAATACGGTTGTGTATACGGTACTTACGGTTCCCGTTGCATTGATGATCTCGTTTGCGGTCGCCATTCTCATCTTGCCGCTCAGCAAGAAGCTGCAGACGACGTTCAAGGCTGTTTACTATTTGCCTGCTGTTGCATCAGGCGTTGCCATGTCCGTTGTATGGCTGTGGATCTTCGATCCAATGGAATCCGGGATTATGAACCAGCTATTGGGGCTGTTCGGGATCAGCAATCTGAACTGGCTCGGCTCAAGCGCGACTTCAATGTTCTCCTTGGTTCTGATGTCCTGGCTGGCAAGCCATGGTACAAGCATCATTATTTATTTGGCAGCATTGCTCGGTATTGATGATAGTTATTATGAGGCAGCAGAATTGGATGGCGCTTCTTTCCTGAAGAAGCTGTGGTACATTGTCATTCCTTGCTTGAAGCCAACAACGTTGTTCTTGTTGGTAACGGGTGTTATCGGCTCTTTCCAAGTATTCCAGAACGCTTATCTGATGACAGGCGGCGGCCCAGACAACTCGACAACAATGGTCGGATTGCTCATCTTTGACAACGCATTCAAATACTTTGAATTCGGTAAAGCTGCAGCGCAATCTCTCGTGTTGGCTGGAATTATCGCTATTATATCGTTCGCTCAGTTCAAATTTATGGGTAAAGACGTGGAGTACTAAGGAAAGGGGAGAAGCCAACGATGTCACTTTACAATCCGCATAATGGAAATCCGGCGGCTAAACATACGAGAAACGCTGCCATCATATTCATACTTTTACTATTTGCTTTGGCAACGATCTTCCCTATTTATTTTATGCTTATTTCTTCCTTTGGGGATCCCGTCGAAGCTGGGGCGATGAGCTATTCGCTCTTCCCATCCAAAATATCTTTTGAATCGTATAAATTCTTCTTTGATTACAGTGAATACTCACTGCGCTGGTTATTGAACTCATTATTTGTGGCGGCTGTTGTTACGGTATCAAACGTGTTCTTTGCAAGTATGGCTGGCTATGCCTTCTCTAAAATTAAGTTCAAAGGCAGAACAGCATTGTTTACATTGCTTCTCGTTGCGATGATGATTCCGTATCAGGTAACACAAGTGCCGTTGTACATCTTAATCGTTAACATTTTCCAAATCCAAAATACGTACAGCGCTTTGATTTTACCTGGTCTCGTTACTGTATATAATATCTTCCTTTCGAAGCAGTTCATGAGCAGTATTCCGAATGAGGTACTGGAATGTGCGAAGATTGAAGGTTGTAACCAGTTCCAAGTGTATTTCAAAATCATTTTGCCTTTGTCTAAAACAGTACTGGCGGTAATGGCGATCCTGACGTTTATGGATAGCTGGAATACGTTCTTCTGGCCATTCTTGGTTACCAATACGATGGATATGCAGACGATTCAGGTAGGCCTCAAAAACTTCAGATTTGCCAACACGACTTACTTTGCGCCGATGATGGCAGGGGCTACAATCTCAGCGTTGCCTATGTTTATTCTCTTCTTCAGCTTGCAGAAGTACTTCTTGCAAGGGGTAACCGTAGGTGCGGTGAAAGGCTAATAGTCCTGCAATCTAATCCTGAACCTTCATCGCTGCGATGAAGGTTTAATGTTTAATTGGAGGTCCTGCGATGCTTGTCACATGGGACAACAAATATAGGGAAGACGTTATCGCATTATGGAATGAAGAGGCAGTTCGCGATGGATATAAAGAGCTTACCGTAGAGAGCTTCCATGACATATTTCAATCTAACCCATACTTCGATCCGGAGAACACATTCGTGTTACTTGATGATGATGGCGGTGTTCAGGGCTTCGCTTGCGGCTGTACGGGAGATGATCTGCCGCTAGGTCATGATGCTGGGTATATTACGTGCATCGTCTTGTCTCACAATTACCGTACAGACGAGTACTATTCACAGATGCTGGATGCAGTTGAGGGACGTTTCCGTGAGCTTGGGAAGAAGCAGGCAGATATCCTGTTCTTCAATCCAATGATGCTCCCTTGGTATATTCCGAATACACCGCAGCATGAGCATAACAATGCGCCTGGGGTGCCTGTCGGAAGTGAACTCTATCATTACCTGCTGCAGCATGGCTACTTCGAGCGAGCGGTTCAACAAGCGATGTATCTGCAATTGGCTAGCTTCGAAGTTCCGGAGCCGATCACGAACAAAGAATTGGCAGCGGCAGCAGATGGCTACGCGGTGGAATTGGTCGACCTTAATCGTCATCGTGGGATCGAGTCGATGCTAGAGGAACTGCACAACCCATTTTGGACCAGGGAGATTAAGCAAGCAGCTGCTAACGGTGTTCCCGTAGTAATTGCAGCCTATCAAGGAGAAGCAGTTGGCTTCGCAGGGCCGGTCATTCGCCAGCAGAGCGGTAGGGGATATTTTGCAGGCATTGGCGTGAGCCCGCAACATGAGGGACATGGACTTGGAACCATTTTGTTTTTCAAGCTTTGCGAAGCATTTCGCAGCATGGGAACAGAATATATGTCGTTGTTCACAGGCAGTACCAACCCTGCGCTTCGCATTTACGAGAAGGCAGGTTTCCAGACAGTCAAATCATTTTCGATCATGAGGAAGGAGTTGTAGGTATGAGCGAGCAGCGTCGAACGATTCTAGCAATTGGTGGACATGTGGGGGATATGGAGCTGACGGCAGGCGGTGTATTGGCAAGCCACGCACTCAAGGGCGACCGTATTGTCACTTTGGCTTTGACAGCAGGAGAACGTGGGGTTCCAGCCGGGCAAGATATGGCGGAATATCGCGAGCAGAAGGTGAACGAAGCGAAGGCATTCGCGGAAATGCTCGGCGGTGAAGCGATCGTATTCGAAATTCCAGACGGGGAACTGAAGGATAATGAAGAAATGCGCTTGAGAGTTTGCGATGTCATTCGTCAGGTACGTCCGAACATTATTATTACGCATTTCAAGAACAGCATGCACAAGGATCATATGACGACTCATCACATTGTCAATGATGCACGCTTCTTTGCTGGGCTGGCATCGTTCGAGCGGGAGCTCCCTGCATTCTTCGCTTCTACACTCTATTATGCGGAAAATTGGGAGGATGCAGTCGACTACAAGCCTTACGTGTACGTGGACTTCTCGCAAGAAGCTTACGATCTGTGGGTGAAGGCAGTGTCCTTGCATTGGTTCGTAACGGGCAGCAAGTCATTCCCGTATCTCGAATACTACAAGCACCTAGCTCGGGTTCGCGGTATTGAGGCACGGAAGCAATATGCGGAAACGTTCATGGTTCCAGCAGAGACGATGTGTATTCGAAAATCAGAATTGTAAAATTGGCAAGTGAACGCGCACTTAGAGGGAGGCACCTATGATCCGCAACGGTATTGATTGCATTGGAGAATATACGGAGCTATTCAAAGGCAAGCGAATTGGACTCATTACGTCGCCGACCGGATTGAACAATCAATTCGAATCGACGATTCAAATTATGCATGACAACTTCAATCTTGTAGCGATGTTCTCACCGGAGCATGGCGTTCGTGGCGATTTAGCTGCCGGTGCACAGGTTGAGACTTACACCGATCCGTTTACAGGCGTTCCTGTATACAGCTTGTATCGCAAGGATTCCAAGCGACTCAGTCAAGAAATGTTGGATGAAGTGGATATGGTTGTATACGACATCCAAGATGTTGGCGCACGCTATTATACGTTTATTTATACGATGCTGTACGCGCTGGAAGATTGCGCGAAGGCAGGCAAGGAATTCGTTGTTCTGGATCGGATTAATCCACTTGATGGCACGACGGTTGAAGGGAATATCTTAAAGCCAGGCTATCAATCCTTCGTCGGCAACTATCCATTAGCGGTACGGTATGGTTTGACCGCAGGAGAGGTCGCTCTGATGGCGAACGAACAAATGGGTTGGAACTGCAAGCTTCATGTCGTTCGTTGTGACGGTTGGGAGCGGTCGATGCAGTTCACGGATACGGGGCGTCCTTGGGTTATGCCGTCTCTGGGATTACCACGTTATGATTCAGCACTGTTGTACCCGGGGACTTGTGTATTCGAGGGAACGAATATATCAGAAGGCAGAGGAACGACAGCGCCATTCGAAATGATCGGTGCACCGTTCATTGAGGCAGAGAAGCTGGCAAACGAGATGAATCGTCAGAAGCTGCCGGGCATTATATTCCGTCCAGTATACTTCAAGCCATCCTTCTCGAAGTTCGAAGGAGAGCAATGCGGCGGGGTGCAGATCCATGTGCTCGACAATCGCGCGGTGCAGCCGTTTGAAGCGGGAGTTAAATTAATGTTCACTATTAAGCGCAATTATGAGAAGTTCGCTTTCTTGCCGCCAGTGAAGGAGAATTCCAGACCGTTCATCGATTTGCTCTGCGGAGATAAGTTGTATCGTGAGGAATCTCTTAATGTAGAAGCGATGCTGGAGCAATTCCGTGAAGAGAGCAGAGAATTCAGTGCCATGAAGCAGCAGTATCATTTGTATAAATAGAGAACTGCCTTTACAAGGAAGATGAAGGATGTGAGCTTACGTTGACATACGTAGCGGGCTTAGACGGCGGCGGTACGAAGACGGCAGTAAATATAGCGGACGAACATGGAGCAGCCGTGCATACCTTCACATCTGGAGCCATTAATATTAATGGTCAGGATGAAGCGAGTGTGCGCACAAGCTTGCAAGAAATATTTGAGACGATCGCCAGCGTATGCGGCGGGCTGGGCAACTGTGCACAGGTGTGCATTGGTGCAGCCGGAGTCAGCAACCCGACAGTCGTAACACGGCTGGAAGCCATTGTCCGCGATTGCGGCTATGAAGGTGGGCTGATCATTACCGGTGATCAAGAGACAGCCTTGTACGGCGCCCATGATCGTGAATATGGCATCATTCTCATTGCTGGAACGGGATCCATTTGCTATGGGAAAAATGTAGCGGGCCAGTCCCATCGCGCAGGCGGCTACGGCCATCTCATCGATGATGAGGGCAGTGGTTATAGCATTGGGCGTGACTTGTTGTCCATCGTTGTACGGGCACATGACGGACGCATGCCGGCAACGCCGATTACAGATATGGTTATGAAACAGCTGGGGATTGAGTCTATGCAGCAATTGATTCGATTCGTATACGACAAGCAGACGAATAAGAAGGATATTGCAGCTCTTGCTCCGATATTATCGCGGGCATGTGAGCTTGGTGATTCTGCGGCTCTGGAGATTGCTCACAAGGCGGCAGGTTCTCTCTGTGAACTTGTTATCCCGGTTGTAGAGAAGTTGTCTCTGCAGTCAGGAACAGTTGCCATGGCAGGAAGCGTACTGCTGAAGAACAGCAATGTGCGGGATGCCTTCACAGCCATGCTCAAGGAACACTATCCCAATATGGACTGCATTACACCGAAGAAAGATGCTGCGCATGGCGCAGTCATCATGGCATTATCTAAGCTTGCAGCCTGCTCCTAGGAGGGTGAGCTTATTAAAAAAAGTACACTAGCATTCGTTACTAGATCGCGGTGACAAGTATCTCTTTCTCCTGAGGAGAGGGTATGAATAACCGCGATTTTTGTATGTTGAAGAAAATTATGAAATGAATACTCAGTTGTTCTAAAAGATCCATTGATTATGTAGTGAGAGAATCATCGTTCGCTATCAATGGGTTATTATGGATAATATTGGCAATGAGTAGTGGGTGCGCATCAACAATAGGTAGTAGAGAAGCTTGTCAGCGCGTCTGGAGGCAAGATGCTAGACGACGCCACATGGATTCAATAGAGGAGTGCCAACTCAATGGTTCATACGACAAAGGATGCTCAGTACGTATTGGAAGGTTTACATACTCTCGTCAAAAAGCAAATGGAAATGTGGAACGTCCCAGGCTTAGCACTCGCCATTGTGAAGGATGGAGAGGTCATTATGGCAGAAGGATTCGGTTATAGGAATGTTGAGCAGAAGCTCCTTGTGACCCCGACTACGCTGTTTGCCATTGGCTCTTGTTCGAAAGCATTTACTGCAATGGTAGCCGCTCAGCTTATTGATGATGAGAAGCTTGAATGGGATACACCTGTGCGCACGTATCTCCCTGACTTTGATATGTACGATTCGATGGCAGCGGAGCGAATTACGATGCGAGACATGTTGTGTCATCGTACCGGTTTGCCGCGGCATGATAATATGTGGTACGGCTCTTTCTTGACTCGCGAGGAGATAATCAAGCGAATCAAATACCTCGAGCCTAATGTCGATTTCAGGTCAACCTGGCAGTATAACAATATTATGTATACGGCTGCTGGATATATAGCAGGGCATGTAGCGGAGTGTACTTGGGAACAGCTTGTTCAAGAGCGAATATTCGATCCACTGGAAATGAAGGAGAGCGGCTTTTCCGTGAATGAGTTGAAGTTGCATGAAAATGCGGGAGTTCCCTACATCGAACAGGAGGGGCAGCTTCGAAAAGTTGAGTATCGCAATTTCGATGCGATTGGACCTGCTGGTTCTATTAATAGTACAGTCATGGACATGAGTAATTGGTTGATTGCTAATCTTGAAAATGGAGCTTTCAAAGGGAAGCGTATTATTTCAGAGAAGAATCTTGTGACCTTACATTCTCCACAAATGTCTTGCCCACCAATGTTGTTCGGAAAGAAGGAGTTTCCATTAAGCTGTTATGGATTGGGTTGGGGATTCGAATCATATCGTGGATACCGCATGCTTCAGCATGGGGGTGGCATCGACGGATTTACTTCGCACATCTCTTTCCTACCCGATGAAAGGATCGGCATTGTTCTGCTGACGAACAGACAAGGTACCATGCTTCCTACATCTTTAGCATTGACTGTCTATGATAGGCTTTTGAATCTTGATCCTATTGAATGGTGCGAACAACTCCGTGAGGATATTCAGAAATGGGAAGCACAACGAAAACAAATGGCAGCCGAAAGCGCTGCATCAAGAGGAGAGGCCGTGTTGGTTTCTTCAACCACACTCCAGAGGTATGAAGGAAGCTACGAGCATCCTGGTTATGGAACCGTTAAGGTTCAAGTTGTGGAGAATGAACTTCAGGCTGTTTTTCATGTCGGTTGTTTTCGAATGAGTCAGACTGGGGAGCATGTATTCACGATACATTCAGAAATATTAGGGGTAACAGCGAATATAAAATTTGCTGCCGACGAGGAAGGGAATATAATTCTGCTAAGTGCTCCGCTTAATACAGAACCCGGTGCAAAAGATATTACATTCAGACGAACAAAAAACTCAGCGGTTACATAAACGAAGGAGCTGTCCGACATGGATGATACCCATCATGCTGGACAGCTCCTTTCTTATTGGGAAGTTTACCGATTCCCTCTACGAGGGCCATGAAATAAGATGCCCATTGATATTCTTGCACACCATAGCGACACGGCGGTAAACAGCAGCGCCCACACGATGGATGGTATATATGTAACATGACTAAGATTGGCAGCATCTCCTGCTCCATTAGGCATTTTCATTGACAAGTAGACAAGGTATGCGGAACTTATGACCGATTCCACGAGACAAATGAACGCAATTAGTAAATAGTAGCCGCTCCGAAGCCACGGAGGTGCGAACTTCCAGATGAGGCCTGTCAGTATGACGAAGCCAGCACACCACATCATGCCGTACCCATTGCGGACAAATAGAATTAAGCTGATGAGCGCTAAGGACGCGATAGCGATCAGTCCAGCGGCTTCTTGCTTGCGAGCATGCAAATAGAACAGCAGTACAGCAAATAACGAAGCGCCGATGTAACCAGCAAGAGAGATCGGAATGGCCTTCCACGTCGACGTATAGGCAGAATAAGTAACGCCGCTCTGATTGCTGAATAAATGAATGTACATCACTTTGCCTGAGAGTACAAGGGTCATAAGGGCATGAGACAGCTCGTGAATTAGCGTGTCCACATTGCGGAAGAAGCTTGAGAACGGGATGAACCGCGTCAAGCAAGCGGTAGCTACAATAAATAGGATAACTTTTGTCCAAGATCGTATGTCAATCACTACTCCCTGAATCTGCAATTGATCCAATGATATTCTTATCTTGATTCCCTCTCATGATATTCGACGCCAATTTGTGTATTCCTTGAACCGGAGAGTGTAAATTTCACAAAGATAACTTGTCACGCTTGTCATGCTAGTCTGCATAATCGTCCAAGTTCCTACATAGACATGTTATCAGTGATGAGGAGTACACCGAATCGAAGAATATTGATGTCAGAGGGGATGATCTCATGCGTCGGATCACATGGGTGTTGGCCATCGTGATGAGCGTAGCAATCCTAGTAGCTGGATGCGGCAAAAAGGATGCGACCGCGGTGGTTCAAGATCTGGACAAGGTAATGAGTAAACTGGAAAGCTATGCAGGCATCGGCACGATGACACTGCACTCGGGTCAACAGCCGCTTGAATACCGGGTTGAGGTATGGTATCAGAACCCGTCGTACTACCGGATTGAGCTAAAGAATGAGAAGAAGGATATTACGCAAATTGTGCTTCGCAACAAGGAAGGCGTCTTCGTCCTGACACCAAGCTTGAATAAAATCTTCCGCTTCCAGAGTGATTGGCCAGAGAACCAAGGCCAAGTGTACTTGTATCAAACGTTAGTACGCAGCATCCTGTCTGACAACGCTCGCCAGTTCACAGCAGATGGTGAAGACTATGTATTTGAAGTGGCGGCTAATTATCAGACTGACTCTTTGGTTCGTCAGAAAATATGGTTGAACAAGGATAGCTATGCACCAAAGCAAGTACAAGTGAGTGATTCAGATTCCAAGGTCATTGTGGAAATGAAGTTCAATCAATTCGACTTCGGCAAGAAGTTCGAGCAGGATTCCTTCGATATGCAGCGCAATATGACGAGCATGAAGAACGCCGCGCTTCCAAACACGACTGTCGAGGTAAATAAGCTTCCAACAGGCGAAACGAAGGAAACGAATGCTCAAGTTGACAATTCGGAGCATCCAGACAGCACCGAGCCATCATCGGGTACGACAGAAGGAACAGGTTCGGAGACAACAGGCTCTGATGCTGGAGCAAATGATCGCAGCAATGATGAAGCTGAGCTTGGGCCATTTGGAATTATGAGCCATCCTACTTGCCAGAGGGGGTAGCGAAGAAGGATGAGCCGGCAATTCCAGACAGCAAGGAGCATGCTGTAGTGATTCGATATACAGGAACGTATAACTTCACCCTTATGGAATCCCGTCCGAAGGATATGGAGACAGGGCTGCCGATTGGGGAAGGCTTGAATCTTGGCTTTACGGTCGGACAGTTGTCGGGCGAGGAGCAAAAGGCGCTCACCTGGATGTATGATGGTGTCAAATATCGCATCGTCAGCTCAGATCTCCCGACCGCTGAGATGGTGAAGATTGCACAATCATTAGTCGACCAGCCAGGAAAATAAGATAGAGTATCTAACTTACGCGGTCCGTATTCATGTACATGAAATTCGGGCCGCGTTTATGCGTATCTCAAGAGAGGAAACGGGAGATTCTGACTAGCTATGTGGTTATTTCCTTAGAAAAGGGTGGTAAACACGGTCTCCGTTGGTTGACAGTCTTCCTGACGGCAAGTAACATAGGATATTGACGATTGAACGGGAGAGACGAGGAGACGGTGAAGGTGGTTGACTTGGATACGTATTTTCGCCCGACGCGCGCAGAGATTTCTTTAGATGCATTGCGCCGGAACTTGCAAGCATTTCGCAGCTCAATGTCAGCTTCGACGAAGCTAAGTGTATGTGTAAAGGCGAATGCATATGGACATGGTGCGATAGAAGTGTCTCGCGCCGCAGAACAATTTGGTGTTGATTATTTGAATGTAGCGTTCTTGGAGGAAGCGATCCAGCTTCGCAAGGCAGGCATCCATACGCCAATATTGATACTTGGATATACGCCGCCAGAAGCAATAGAAGCGGCATTTCGATATGATATAACATTGAATATATTTTCAGAAGAATGTGTGCAGGCGTTAGAGCAGCAGGCTTCTCAATGGTCTGCCAATCACGCCGGTCGCATATTGAAGGTTCATGTCAAGATTGATTCGGGTATGGGACGCCTTGGGATTCGCAGTCCAGAGGATGCGGTGCGTACGATTAACCGGTTAAGATCGATTCAAGGAGTCGAGGTAGAGGGGCTGTTCACTCACTTCGCGACAGCTGATGAGGCGGATAAGTCGTATGCGCAAGTGCAGCGTGATCGTTTCCTAACGGTTGTTGATGTCCTGAAGGAACACGGGATTACGATCCCGATCGTCCACACCAGCAACAGTGCGGCCACGATCGACATGCCGAGTTGGAGCGATCAAATGGTGCGTGTTGGTATCAGTCTGTATGGACTATATCCATCCGCGGAAGTCAATCAGCAGAGCATTGCACTGGAGCCAGTTCTTAGCTTAAAGAGTGCGGTTAGCCACAGCAAGCCGCTTCCTGCAAATGAGGGCGTTAGCTATGGGGTCAATTACCATACAGGAGATGGTGAATGGATAGCTACGATGCCGGTAGGCTACGCAGACGGCTATTCACGCTTGCTGCAGCGTAAAGCCTCGATGCTCATTCGAGGGCAACGTGTACCGGTAGTAGGGACTATTTGTATGGATCAGTGCATGCTGTCTTTGCTGCCATTAGGCGAGGCTGCCAGCACTATTGGAGCAGGTGAGGAAGTTGTGCTCATTGGCCGTCAAGGCGAGGAATGCATAACGGCAGCCGAGGTAGCAGAATGGTTAGGCACGATACATTATGAGGTCACATGCATGATCGCGAATCGTGTACCGCGCGTATACATCGACAACGGGCAAGTCGTGAAGGTGTCGAATCCGCTCCTTCTGGGATAAATACTGCAGGTTGCAGTGCCGCGCATCTGATGATTCGGCATATGGAACCATTTACCGCGAAACTTTTTGCGGAACTTGAAGGATTTTGGTGTCCCAAGGGCGAATGAAATGGAGAGGCTCAGTAGGGATGTTGTTGAGACGAACTTGTTGGTGATGCAACATACTTCGTCTGCATTGGGCATATATATTCTTTTGTATAAATTTTCTACGGAATCGACATAATGGTAACTAGGCAGGAAAGGTTTTGGGGGTGCGAGGACAGGTGGCAAATATTCAGAACACCAAACGGATCATGATCAGCTTGCCCGACCAATTATTACAAGAAGTGGACGGCATCGTCGCTATGGAGAAATCCAATCGGAGCGAGTTTATCCGACAAGCGATGAAATTATATTTGAACGAGCGCAAGAAACGGCACATTCGTGAATCGATGCAGCGTGGCTATATGGAAATGGCTAAAATCAATCTCACAATGGCATCGGAGGCTTTTTATGCGGAAGAAGATGCGGATGGCACTCTCGGCCGTTTGGTTAGTGGGGTGTAAACATTGATTGTGAAGCGCGGCGACGTATTTTTTGCGGATTTATCGCCCGTCGTTGGTTCGGAACAGGGAGGGGTTCGACCTGTCCTCGTCATACAGAACGATATTGGCAACCGATTCAGTCCAACGGTGATCGTTGCGGCGATTACAGCCCAGATCCAGAAGGCGAAATTGCCGACCCATGTCGAAATCGATGCGGAAACCCACGGCTTTGATCGTGATTCGGTCATATTGCTGGAACAGATTCGTACGATCGATAAGCAGCGTTTGACGGATAAGATAACGCACTTGGATGAGGAAACGATGCGCAAGGTTGATGAAGGCTTGCAAATTAGTGTGGGCTTGATCGACTTCTAGATACGATATTGAGAATGAGAAGAACGGGGATTGCCTCGTTCTTTTTTGCTATGAGCAGAAACAGGGATACAGCTATATCCCTCTGTGAATCGGATCATAACGATTTGTGACCTTTGCGCTGGAAAATAAGGCTCAATTTTGCGAAAATAGAGAGAGCATAATGATCAGGCATCAATCTAAGAAACCGTAAATGCCGGACAAGTGCCGGCGATACCTAATATCTCGAATTCTTCGATGAGGGTTCGGGTTGCAGAGAGGATGTAACGAATGGCAGGACAAGAATCCGTTATCGATATGACAGCATTGGAACCCTTGCTAGAACAGATGGCTGCGGAACAGCCAAAACGACTGCGCAAGCAGCTTATAAGCGAATTATCACTGAATCCGAAGCAGGTAGATGCAACTATCAGCTTATTGGATGAGGGCAATACGATTCCATTTATTGCGCGATATCGTAAGGAAATGACTGGAGAGCTGGATGAGAACCAGTTGCGCGCACTCGAAGAGCGGCTTGCTTATGTACGCGGGCTGGAGGATCGCAAGCGTGAGGTGCTTCGTCTGATTGCAGAGCAGGGCAAGCTGACAGCGGATCTGCAGCAAGCAGTTGTAGAAGCTTCGAAGCTGCAAGAGGTAGAGGATTTGTACCGTCCTTATCGCCAGAAGCGGAAGACGCGGGCAAGCGTGGCGAAGGAACGGGGGCTTGAGCCGCTGGCGAACTGGATCCTGACGTTCCCGAAGCAAGGCAGCGCGTTAGCGGAAGCCGCTTCATACGTAAATGAAGAAGCGGGCGTTGCAACCGCTGAGGATGCGGTGCAGGGTGCGCTTGATATTATAGCGGAGATGGTGGGCGACGAGCCTGCTATACGAGCCTGGGTTCGTAAGTTTACATTTGATCAGGGCATAATTCGTACCGAAGCGAAGGACAAAGAGCAGGAATCGGTATATGAGATGTACTATGCGTACACGGAACCGGTTCGCAGGCTGCCTTCTCACCGGATATTGGCGATTAACCGCGGTGAGCGTGAAGACATTCTGAAAGTTGCGTTAGATGTGCCTGTAGAACAGGTACATGCTTATATGGAGCGGAAAGTGATCCAACGCGACTCTGTCGTCACTTCCTTACTGAAGGCGACGATTGAAGATGCCTACAAGCGATTAATTGCACCGTCGATTGAGCGGGATGTACGCAATGAGCTAACTGACAAGGCTGAGGAGCAAGCAATCCAAGTATTCGCACAGAACTTGCGAAGTCTTCTATTACAGCCGCCAGTAAAGGGGAAGACCGTATTAGGTGTCGATCCCGCTTTCCGGACAGGCTGCAAGCTGTGCGTGGTCGATGATACAGGCAAGCTGCTGGAAGTAGCAGTAACGTATCCAACAGCCCCTCACCATAAGGTGGCAGAGGCTGAGCAGACGTTCAGCAGACTCGCAGACAAGTATGGGGTTGAGTTGGTCGTAATCGGCAACGGAACCGCTTCTCGCGAGACCGAGCAATTTGTTGCAGATTGGTTGAAGTCCCGTCCAGGCGGTGGAGCTGGAATCCAATATGTAATCGTCAATGAGGCTGGCGCTAGTGTCTATTCGGCTTCTAAGCTAGCCCAAGAGGAGTTTCCTTCTCTGGATGTTGCAGAGCGCAGTGCAGTATCGATTGCTCGTCGGATGCAAGATCCATTAGCGGAGTTGGTTAAAATTGAACCTAAGGCTATTGGAGTTGGTCAGTATCAGCATGATGTGGCTCCTAAGAGGCTGGAGGAGAGCTTGGGCGCCGTTGTGGAATCGGCAGTTAACCATGTTGGTGTAGATTTGAACACGGCTTCTCCGTCCTTGTTGTCTTATGTATCAGGCATCAATGCAACCTTGGCTAAGAACATCGTGAAGTACAGGGAAGAGAACGGGAAATTTACGGTTCGCAAGCAGCTGCAGAAGGTGCCGCGTCTGGGGCCGAAGGCATTTGAGCAATGTGTAGGATTTCTCCGTATTCCAGATGGAGATCTTCCTCTTGATAAGACGCCGATTCACCCAGAGTCGTATGGAGTTGTTGATCGGCTGTTCGCGCTCATGGGACTTCGTACGGAGGATATTGGGACAGCTGCGTTAACACAGGCACTGAGCGGGGCAAATATAAATGAGCTGGCTGAGAAGTTAGAGGTAGGTACACCTACACTGAAGGATATTATCGACAGCTTGCTGCGTCCGGGTCGCGACCCGCGCGAGGAGTTGGCGCCGCCTATTTTCCGTACAGATGTCCTCCAAATCGAGGACTTGAAACCTGGTATGGAGCTGAAGGGAACGGTTCGCAACGTTATTGACTTCGGTGCATTCGTTGATATCGGCATTAAGAATGACGGCCTCGTGCATATTTCTCAACTTAGCGACCGTTTTGTGAAGCATCCGCTTGATGTTGTCTCTGTCGGTGATAATGTAACGGTATGGGTACTGCAAGTGGATATGAAGAAGGGCCGGGTCGGTCTTACCATGAAGGCTCCGAAGTAAAAGAGGGATAAAGCGATAGAACGAAAGCATTAAAACCATATATGTAATACATGCAATCGTAAAATATGAAACATGACGGTAGCATATTGCAGCATGACGAAAGTCCCCCGATGAGGAAGTCGGACGGTCTCACACCTTGTTATGAGACGCCGTTCGTTCAATCGGGGGTTTTTCCCTATATACGATGATGATCTAAGGCCTGACTTTCTGCTTGTGCATGTTGCGCAGCGTACGGAGCCATTTACGTATGCGCACGCGGCTTCGAACGGTAAAAAAACCAACACTCATTTAATAGCTTAATTTGACGGCGATCCTTCTTATTGAAGGCGCGCATTAGCTGATTGCATAACCATTGCGGCATGAGTATCCCTCCTTCGGCGGGGACGAGAGAATCGTCGTTGTAACGCTATCATATGGGCGTTGGCCGCATTTGGTGCAGGTCCGCAATCGTCTCTGCAGGTATCTTTGCAAGCATTTCTGCAAGCATTTCTGCAAGTATCTCTGCCTGTATCTCAAAGGAATTTATGCTTCATTCTTGTTGTTGTAGGGGACAACCTTTCCCGATACAATGTAGGCATACCCCGAAAGCAACTTATCTCGAACAGGATTAGAAATAGCAGACTGAGACGATGAGGCAAAAGGGGGATGAAGATGTCAGATGAACAGCTGCAAGCATGGATCGAACATGTTTCGCTCCGTGATTTCGGGAAGCCTTTTCGGCATAAGGCACGTTATAATTCGCGGCTGAAGTCAACAGGAGGACGCTACTTGCTGCGCTCGCATGATATTGAAATCAATCCGAAGCAGCTGGAGCAGAATGGCCTGGAAGAAGTCGAACGTATTATTAAGCATGAGCTCTGTCATTACCATCTGCACTTGGAAGGGAAAGGGTACAAGCATCGGGATGCAGATTTCAGACAGCTGCTGCAAGCAGTTGGAGGATCTAGATATTGCAAATCGCTGCCGGATGTTGCCCGCACCCGTCAAATGCCTTATCGATACCGCTTGGTATGTGTACAGTGCGGACAAGCTTATATGCGCAAACGCAAGGTGGATGTTCGTAAGTATGTATGTGGTCGTTGTCACGGAAAGTTGAAGATGCTGCTAATGACTGAGCAGGTAGAGAAATAATGAACTGCCGTACGTACAGCGATAATGTTCATCATACAGCATTACTCGTACTCGTAGTGAACCAATTAAACAATAGCTGAGGGAGGTCTTGTCATGCCGAAATGTGAGGGGAAGGTTATTGCAATTACAGGTCCACGCAAAGCTGAGGAGATGTCATTGCTTGTTGCGAAGCAGGGAGGAATACCGCTTGTAAGGCCAACTCAAGGGACGATGTTCGAGCATTTTGACCATCTGGCTGCGGAAGTGGACAAGGTAATAGACAAGCCTGTGCAGTGGGCTGTCTGGACGACAGGAATAGGGCTTGAGAAGCTGCTGGAGGCGGCGCGTGAAGCGGGAAGAGAAGAGGCACTGCTAGTGAAGCTGAAGCAGATACGGCATGCAGCACGAGGCTACAAAACCGTTAATGCATTGAAGCGGCTTGGCATCGTCCCAGATATTCGAGATGATGACGGCTCAACGCTTGGTCTGATAAGGGCTATGGCATCTTATGATGCTGAACAATGGCGCGGCTCATTAGTTGCGCTGCAATTGCACGGAGACCCAGCCCCAACCCTGAACGCATTTCTCGCTGATGCAGGTGCGCAATCTATAGAGCTGATGCCTTACCGGCATACTCCGCCCGATGAGGCCGTACTGGAGCAGTTCACTTCAGAGCTGTTGTCGGGACAGATAGATGCAGTTGCCGTAACGGCTGCTCCACAACTTCGATTCCTATTTGCCTATGCGAAGGAAAGAGGAATGGCGGATAAGCTGGTCCAGATCTTCCAAGAACGAACACTGCTCGCGGCGGTGGGCAAAGTTACAGCTGCAGCGGCGATAGATGAAGGGATAAAGCGGATGTTAGTTCCAGATGAGGAGCGAATGGGGGCGTTAATCGTTGCCTTGTCTCGCTGGTTTGAAGCGAACTGATTGACTGCTTGTCTGCTATTTTTACATTTATTTTTTGAAATGTGTTGACACTATATTGGATTCATGATAAATTAGTACTTGTCATTCCCTGATAGCTCAGTTGGTAGAGCACT
>NZ_MAIS01000116.1:0-13753 GCF_001680695.1 Paenibacillus sp. KS1
GCAGGATTTACCTCCTGCTTCCCTTAGATTTTGGATATATCCTCATTAATTGGACAATCTGCGAATTGCTTGGGATCCGAGGCATGGTGCCTATAACCATGGTGATCAACATGAGCGACATCATGCTCTACTTTTTTAATAAAGAAGTAAAAATAATCTTACCTCAGTAAAAATTGTCTGCTTTGAATGGATTTTAATCATGTTACGATTATACCATCATTAAAGAAGTTTACTTGCGTCATCATAATTTGAGGAGGGTCTACATGAAAAAGATAATTCAAACTGTATTAGCAGTATCACTAGCTTTATCGCTAACTGCTTGCGGCAGCAATAATTCCTCTGATTCTTCATCAACTCCGGCGAAAGATGGCACTTCTACGGGGCAAGTAACATTGAAGCTGAGCACTTGGCAAACAGATGCGAAGGCGCAATGGAGCAAAATCATACCAGAATTTGAGAAGGCGAATCCAGACATCAAAGTAGAGCTTGATCTCCTAAACGAAAAAGGCGATTCGGTTGCATCTATGCAAAAGCTTGATTTGATGGCTGCATCAGATGATCAGTTGGATATTATCGAAATGCCGTATACAAACTACTCGCAGCGTGCTTCTATTGGTCTGTTGGAACCACTTGATAGCTACATTGAAAAGGAAGGCTATAAGTACGATGACGAATACCTTGTAGATACTCAAGTGGATGGGAAAATTTTCGCGCTTCCTTCCTCCCTGCAGCGTTGGTTCATTCTATTAAACAAAGACTTGCTGGACGCAGCACAATTGCCGGTCCCACAAGATTGGACTTGGGCTGATTTTGAAGCATATGCTAAAAAGCTCACTAAAGGTGAAGGCGCTTCCAAAGTGTATGGTGCATACCTCCATAACTGGCCAGACCTTTACAACTTGCAGCTAAAGAGTAAAGAAATCGATAACAGTTTTTTGAAAGCAGACGGAACCTCCAATGCGAAGGAGCCACTTTTTGCATCCAACTTGAAAATGATGAAAACGATGATGTACACAGATAAAACCGCAAATCCATACGAAGACATTATTTCTCAAAAGCTGCATTATCGTACACAGTTCTTTAACGGTGCAGCAGCGATGGTGCCAATCGGCGACTGGATGGTTGCTGAATCGGGCGGTACGGATGCAATCCCTGCAACGTTCCATGCAGCGTTTGCTCCAATTCCTAAGCTGGAAGGTACAGCGGAGCATTATTCCCCAATGCAACCTACTTACATGGGGGTTGCTGCGAAGTCCAAAAACAAAGAAGCAGCATACAAATTCATTAGATGGTATACAACTGAGGGCTTGGAGATCGGCGGTCGCGTATTCTCCGGTTGGGCTAAATCAGATTCCGACAAGTTGACAGAAAAAATCGTCAGCACTTCGAAGGATCCTTCCAAAGTGGATATGGAATCCTTGAAATATACATTGAAAAACACGAAGCCTGGTCAAGCGCCAGTTCCGGTTCCTTACGTTGGTGAGGTCGAGAAAGCTGCCATTGCTGAGGTTGAATTGTACTTGTTAGATAAACAAGATATCGATAAGACAATTGAAAATATGGACAAGAAAATCACCGATGTAATCAATAGTAACAAAAAATAGCAAATGTGATGTTGGTGCTTGACCGAAATTAGCTCGAATCATTATAAATAGGTAACAGGGGAAATGAGATCAATCGTTTCCCTATTCCTATTCTAAAAGTGATGGACGTTTGAGGGCCCCTTTTTATGAAAATAGATCGATATTCACTTCGTACAAAACTAGTGATTGCGGCTTTGATGTGTTTTATGATTCCACTTATTGTGAATTACTTCTTAACTACGTATGTAACCAAAGATATTGTGCTGCAAAAAGCGGTTTCTAGTACGCGGGATACGTTAATATTAGTTGATTCCAATGTATCCGGTATTGTTGAACAGATGCTATCTTTGTCGAATATCATTTTAATGAATAATGAAATCAATAAACATGTAAAAATGAGCAAAGAGCAGTTTGCAAGAGGAAATAACTCAGATCAGCAGTTAGACTACATGCGTTTGATTTCTAATCTGGATGATCTGTTTGCCCAAAATTCAGATATGTATATCACTGTGTTGGGTATAAATGGGTTTGCGTATACGAATTATTCTTTTAGTGATTTTAACCCAAATTTCTTTCATGGAAAAATTGAATTCAAGGAACTGGATAAGCTTGCTGCTTTTTCAACGGCATGGATTGGTTTACAAGATAATTACTACGGCAATTTCGAAGCGAAGCAGAAGTCACCGAAGGTGCTTACCATCGCTCGTACCATGAAAAACTCAAGTGGTCATTCGCTTGGCTATGTGATTGTCAGCGTGAACGAAAGTAAGATTCAACGTCAGCTAAACAGCTATTCGGAACAGAAAATTATGCTGATGGATGAATCAGGAACGATCTTATCTCAGTCTCAGTCGGAATCCATAAACATCGGACAACAATTTCGATACAATGATTATGCGATTAACGAGAATACGCTCGTCTACAACAATGAAAAGTATATCTATGTGTCAGAGCCTGTAGCTGGAACCAAATGGTCCTTGCTCAGTCTAGTTCCCTATTCTTCGGCAGTGGGTCCTAACAATCAGATATTAGTAACCAGTTTCATTATGCAGTTTCTTTTCTTTACAGGGTTTTGCATTCTGCTGATGATTCTGATCTCGGCGATCACCAATCCGATCACGCAGTTAGGTAAATTTGTTGCCAAGGTCAATATGGGGCAGCTAAATATTCGTTCGGGGATTAGAGGACAGCATGAGGTTGGCCAACTTGGCAAATCGATTGACCAAATGCTGGATCGAATCGAGATGATGATCGAACAGATTACGCTTGAGCAGACTCAGAAGCGCAAAGCAGAGCTTGAGATGCTTCAAGCACAAATTAATCCGCATTTCATGTTCAATCTGTTAAATTCGATTCGCTTAAGCATTCTCATTCGCGGCGATGAAGAGAATGCGAAGTTAATCGGCTCGTTATCATCATTGCTTCGGATGACCATTAATCGAGATAATGAATGGATTTCGCTTCGCGACGAAATCGAAACCATTCAGCATTATATACGTTTGATGAACTTCAGACATGCAAATCAGGTTCAGTTGATCGAGAAAATTGTCGTGGGTAGTGACCACGTCTTAGTTCCTCGATTTATGCTCCAACCGATAATCGAAAACGCTATCATTCATGGATTTCATCAGTATGGCGGCCAAATTGAAATCGAATCGTATACGGTTAAGGTGGAGGAAGAAAGCCGCCTCTTGATTAAGATTCATGATAATGGCGTCGGAATGACACCAGAACGATTACAAGAATTGATAACCAAACTTGAGAATGAGAAGGGAGATGCTGCGCCTAACAAATCAGGCTTCTCTGGCATTGGCGTGACGAATGTTTATCAGCGATTGAAATTAATATATGGCGAAAAGTTTCTGATGCGGATTAACAGTGAAGTTGATGTAGGAACTACAATTACGCTTCAATTACCCCAAGTAAACCGTGATGTGGAGTGAAGCTACATGTTTACAGCGATTGTAGTAGATGATGATTACCCTGTTCTTCAATATTTGTCTCAAGCCGTCAAATGGAACCAGCTTCACATCGAATTGCTCGGTACGTATTCCAATGGGTTAGAAGCGTTGGAAGCGATTCGGATGTGCGAGCGATTGCCAGATATCGTGATTACGGATATTGGCATGCCGAAAATGAATGGACTTGAACTGATTGCGGAGTATAGCTCAATTAACCCTGACTTTGCGGCGATTATTATATCCTGCCATGATGAATTTCATTACGCTCAACAAGCACTTAAGCTGAATGTTCAGGACTATATTTTGAAGGAAAGCTTGGAAGTGGAGCAATTAGAGCAGATATTAAAGAAGATAACCCATCGATTATGCTCCAAACAGGATCAATTGGCTGAATTTCAACATTACAAGCAACTTGGCAAAATGAATCAGACTGCTGTCAGAAACAAGTTTTTGAAGGATACCCTGGATCAAAATTCCTGGTCGAAGCATGCTTGGATTGAAAAGGCAGGAATAAACGGTATTAATCTTCAATCAAAACAGTACGTCACCATGATCCTCTCTGTAGATCGGTTGAATGAGATGAGTCGTGTGCACAGATTGAATGATCATACGATTATTTTTGCAGTGGAGAATGTGCTTCAGGAGATTTTGAGCGATAAAGGGAATTTCGTTATTTTTAACTACAATAGTCGCGACTTGGTTGTTCTCTATTTAACGGATGATCCGAGTGTTGAGCAGTCATATGTTTATCACATGATGCAGACCTGCATTACAAACATCAAACAGTACTTAAAAATCCATGTATCCGGCTTCATTGGTCGAACGGTAAGCAAACCCAAAGAAATTCAAGATGCTCTGCTTCCTATGCTGCAGGAGTTGGAGCATCGATTTTACAGTGCAGAATCCAGCGTGAGTACATGGGCCAAGCAGGAATTCAGCAAAATTGATATGTATCAAGAGTATGCAAAGTATTATTCCATGATTAGTGAGCATATAGCAGCTAAGAATCAGTCTGGACTCGTGGTGACGATACAAGATTGGTCAAATTGGGTGAAAGCCTCTCATTTTCATCCTGATTATGTAAAAGAATGGGTGCTGCAATTACTTTTGGATTTACATATGAAAATAAAAGTTACGCTACATTTTCAAAGCGAGTTTTCCGATGAGAAGCTCTATTTAACGATAAGCCAAATCGTAACCTTGTCGCATTTATCGGAGTGGTTCCTAGACTACTTGTCACGTATGGCTGCTAAGTTAAGCGAGATTACGATATCCTCGCGTCCGGAAGTGATTAAGGCGCAGCAATATGTCATTCAGCATGTGTCGGAGCGGATAACGCTGGAGGAAATGGCCAGCTATTTGAATCTCAATTCGAGTTATTTCAGTCGGCTGTTTAAGCGAGAGTTGAATATCAATTTTATTGAGTATGTGAATCGAGTTAAACTTCAGAAGGCCAAGGAGCTTCTGCTGCAATCGAACAAAACGGTGGAGGAAATCTCAGATTTGCTCGGTTATTCGAACAAAAGCTATTTTATTAAACTATTTAAGCGTGATGTAGGAACAACACCAAGAGAGTTTGTCTCCTGGGACAGATCACAAAGGATGATGGAAACAGTTTAGAACCAAACAGCACCTCATTTAGTCGATTGAGCATACAATTGAGTAGCATACCTACAAAGTTTTTTCTGATAGGAGAGTAGAGTTCATGTGGCGTAAAGCAATTGAAGATGCACAGGCTAAAATAGCAAATAATTTGCGCAATCATCCAGGATTGCTTCCTCATATAACGGGAGACAAGTGCTATGAATGGGGGGAGAACAACGATTGGATCGAGGGTTTCTATATCGGTATGATATGGCTGGCTTATGAAAATACTCAAGATTCTTTTTATAAAGAAGCCGCAGAAAAGTTCTTGGAGAACTTTACGTATCGTTTAGATCATCATGTGGATTTGGATCATCATGACATCGGCTTTCTCTATTCTCTGTCCGCCGTTGCCCAATATCGCATAACAAGGAGTGAAGAAGCAAGGCAGGTAGCCTTGCAGGCAGCACGAGTGCTTGCTAATCGCTGGCGTCCGAAGATGGGTATTATTCAAGCATGGGGCACAGAAGGAGATCCTGAGAACGGCGGCAGAATCATCATCGATTGCATGCTGAATCTTCCGTTATTGTTCTTTGCATATGAGCAGACAGGTGAACAGGATTACTATGATATTGCGTATAAACATGCACGCAAGAGCTTGCGTTTCCTAGTTAGAGGTGATTCCTCTTCCTACCACACCTTCTATTTCGATCAGGAGAATGGCAATGCTCTGCGTGGAGGCACGCATCAGGGCTATCAGGATGGCTCAACCTGGACACGAGGCCAAGCTTGGGGTGTCTATGGCTTTGCGCTTGCTTATCGATATACGCAAGATCCTGACTTCCTTGCTACTTCTAAAAGTATGGCAAAATATTTTATCGAACATCTGCCAAAGGATCATGTTGCTTATTGGGACTTTGACGTTCCTGTTGAAGCGTCAACGCCTCGTGACAGTTCTGCTTCTGCAATCGTTGCCTGCGGCTTGATTGAGCTAATCGGCATGCTTGATGTGGAAGATCCTGATCATGAGTATTTTACCAATTCGCTGCATGAACAGATGAAGTCACTTGTTGCGAACTATTCAACCATGAATATGCCAGATGCAGAAGGTTTACTGCAGCATGGCTCTTACCACGTAAGAGGAGATCGTGGACCGGATGATTACATGATCTGGGGAGATTATTATTATCTTGAGGCTTTGGTTCGCCTGCAACGCGGAATTAGAGGCTACTGGTGATGCAAATGAGCCCAGAAGGATTAATTCTTGAATTCCTCCAAAAGTCATGGTATTATTGTTAATATATTGAAATTGAAGGAGGATTATTAACAATGTTTTTTATCAGACTACGTTCCCTTACTTTGAACCAGTAATTAAATACTGTTCAAAGGCTCTGTTTGTCATAACAGAGTAAACGGGATCAGTCTGCCCATTTTTAATAATCTTCATTTGCTTGAATATCGTGAAGAAAGGCGGATTCTCTATGCCTTTCTTTTTTATGTTGATGATGAATTTTTCCTTGGATAAGGAGAGATTTATTTGCATACGACATTCCGAGCATTCCTGATCCATAATAGGTCACTACCCGTTTACTCTGATCACAGGCAAATTGCCTGTGATTTTTTTTGTTTTGAAAGGGGTGAAAGAGGTGTCAGCCATGACGAAAAGCCAAAAAATCAAAAGCGCTGGAATGTTCAGCGAATACGCCGTGGCTTTTAGGTGCCCGTATTGTGAAGGTTCGTTGAAGGTCGTTGATCTAAAAAGCCTGGAATGTCCCAAAAACCATACGTTTGATATAGCAAAACAAGGTTATGTAAATTTGATGACTCGATCTTTAAATAGCAATTACGCTAAGGAGCTGTTTGAAGCAAGGCAGGAAATCATTAGGGGGAGCTGCTTATATGCGCCTCTGCATGACAGTATCAGTAAAGTAATTGAGAGTCACAGGGAGATTTCCGGTAATCCGCTTCTGATTCTAGATGCAGGTTGCGGAGAAGGCTCGCATTTGCAAAGCATTCTGGATATGAACGGAGATGCGGCGGGGATCGGTTTGGATATTTCAAAAGAAGGCATTGTCATGGCCGCCAAGAATTACAAGGATCCGATTTGGCTTGTAGGCGATTTGGCTAAATCACCGCTGGGGGGCCAATCTGTTCACGTTATTCTTAATCTGTTCTCGCCATCTAATTACAAGGAGTTTAGGAGAACCTTGAAGCCAAACGGCCTCGTCATCAAAGTTGTTCCTCGCTCCAATTATTTGATAGAGCTGCGGGAAGCGTTCTTCGATGACGCTCACAAGAAAAGCTTTAACAACGAGGATACCGTATCGCTTTTTAAAAACCACTTCCATCACTCGGATGTGATCAGCTTTTGTTATACCAAAAGCTTGACCAAAGATGAGCTCGGATATTTGGTTCAAATGTCTCCCTTGGCATGGACATCAGATCAAGTGCGTAGGGAAGCGTTAGTTGGTCGGGGAAGTGCTGATATTACGATCGATATCGATATTTTAATCGGATTGAATAAATAAAAAGTGAGGTTATATCATGGAAAAAGTATGTCTAGAGCTTGAAAATGTTGATTTATCCTATTTGGATAAAACCGTGTTAAATATTCCGCGGCTTGCGGTATATCAGTTCGATCGTATTGGGATTGTCGGAAAGAACGGGGCGGGCAAAAGTACGTTGTTGAAGCTTATGCACGGTCAAATCAAGCCGGATCAAGGTCACATAAAGTCCTTTGTAGACTTTGCCTATTTTGACCAGTTGCTCAAGCCGGACGATCGGGAAGTCAAATATGAGTTGGTGGGGAAGCTGTCGATTCCGCAAACCGAAATTGAAAATTTCAGCGGTGGAGAACAAACAAGATTGAAGTTGGCCAAAATGTTGTCCGATTACCATGAAGGGTTGCTGATCGACGAGCCGACAACTCACCTTGATGAAGCAGGTACTCAATTTTTTATCGATGAATTGACTTACTATTATGGGGCACTTGTACTTGTCAGCCATGATCGGTATGTTCTTGACAAGCTTGTTACGAAAATATGGGAAATCGAGAATGGTTCCGTCACCGAATATACCGGAAACTATTCAGAATACGTCGCGCAAAAAACGCTTCAGCGAAAGCAGCAGCAAGAACAGCATGACAAATATATTAAAGAAAAGTCCCGTCTTGCAAAAGCCGCGGAAGAAAAAATGAAAAAGGCGGATAAAATCACTCAAGCGAATGGACACATTTCAAAAAAGGAATCGAAGTCAAAAGCCAATAAAATGTTTATGACAAAGTCCAAAGACACAAGCCAAAAGGGAGTTCAGCGCGCTGCCAAGGCCATGGAGCAAAGAATGAATCAGCTTGAAGCAACCGAAGCGCCAAAAGATGAACAGAAACCAAGCTTCAGTCAATCGACGGCACTTCAATTGCACAACAAGTTTCCCATCATGGCCGAGCAACTGACCCTGAAAGCAAGAGATAAAATCCTGTTCGAAGAGGTATATTTCCAGTTCCCATTAGGCGCTACCATTGCGATCAAAGGGAATAACGGAGCAGGGAAATCCACTTTGCTTCGTCATATTGTTAACAAGGGAGAGGGGACTGTCATTTCTCCAAAAGCGGTCATCGGGTATTATAACCAAATGGATTATCGATTTGATAAAGATCAAAACGTTTTGGATTATATGAAGGAAAGAAGCGAGTATGACGAGAGCAAAATTCGTGCAATCCTTCATTCCATGAATTTTACGGGGAATGACATTAAAAAAAATGTTCTCGATTTAAGCGGTGGTGAGGCGATTCGGCTGGTCTTGTGCGATCTTTTCGCTGGACGCTACAACATACTGATTTTAGACGAACCCACCATTTTTCTGGATGTGTTCTGCATTGAAGCATTGGAAGAGTTCATTAAAGCTTACGAAGGGACTATCCTGCTCGTCTCCCATGATCGAGAGTTTGTTGAAGCTGTCGCGGATTGCCAATATGCGATTGAAAATCAAAAACTGAAATTGATTTCTTCCAAGGAATAGGTAAGTCAACTATAGCGAATCCACGTTGAAAGCAGTCACGAGGAATGTAAGACCACTTCGCTAACGGGAAATGATAGTTCAATAACCAGCGGTAGTTTACGATTTTATCCGTCTAACATTATGGGGTCACATCAGACTACCGCTGCTACCGCTGGTTTTCTATTGGAGTGAGTAAGTCCTAACTGAAATTTGTGTTATATAGAAAATCCCCTAGATTTTGATTGGAATATGTAGACACAATTTGAAGGTTAATCTTCCATCAAATTACCATAATATTTCCGGAATAAAGGTTCGACGTCCGAAAATCGGATATATTCTCCGTCAGGTAAATCTGATTTGTCGATATCCTGCGACCAAAGTGCAGAGCAGGATTCCACCAGCTCGATCGTGTCTCTACACCAGCGGATATATTGACTTTCTTGCTCCAATCCTCTTCTTACAACGGCTGAGCTCATTAAAATCCGTGATTTCATGACATTGCGCTCCCGAATGCTCTCCCATCGCTCTTGAAAAATTTGTTTCATCTTGGCTAACCGTTGTTCCCGTTCCTTTTGATAGGCCTTTAGCTGGAAAATGACCTCTGAGGCGGGAATATTGTCCATAAAGGAGACTTGCATCAGAAAGGAGTCCTTTAGCTTAGGCGTTTCTGGAGGCAAAAGCAGCCAGGTGATCAGCTCCTGCTTACCTTTGTCTGTGATGGCATAGATCTTTTTGTCAGGTTTGCCCGTTTGCGGTAGTAAGCGGCTTGTAATGTATTCCTCTTCCTCCAAACGCCCAAGTTCCGGATAGATTTGCGATAAATGAGAATGCCAGAAGATGCTCATAAAATCATCAAATTCCTTTTTGAGATCATAACCTGTCGCTTCCCATTTACTAAGGAAACCTAAAATACCATATTTTAACGACATCTCTTATACTTCCTTTCTGATATTTCCATAAATTAAACCGCCACTGTTTCAATGTTCGTTTGCTCTGCGGAGTTTCCTTTACCAAGGGATGGAATAGCCAAAATTCCGGCAATCCCGAGTGCAAGCAAAATGCCGCTAATCACGAGAATCGTTGTTGGAACTCCACATATCGAAAGCAACACTCCGGTCATCGATATTCCCGGCAGAGCCGCACTGCTTGAAATCATATGATACATACTGAAAACGCGGGTGTAGTTTTCCTTCTCAACGATATCCTGCACGTAGGTCACAAATGTAATATTAAAGCATCCCAAAGCAATTCCTTGCACGAAAAAGAGAGGCAAAATTACCAGCCAACTTTGTATCACATATAAGCAGACGATGCTGATGCAGAGGGTGAAAAGTGGAGGCACGATCAACCATTTTCTCTCTATCTTTTTATACCATTTTGGAACGAGAGCCGCACCCACAATCATACCGGAAAGGGAAGCTGTCCCGATAAAACTCAGATTTTCAACGCCTGAACCAAGCACATCTCTTAAAAAGGAAAGCAAAATCAGATCTACTGAGGAAGCAACGAACATGGCAAGCGTCAAAAAAACAAACAACGTGCCGAGCTGCCGGTGGCGAGCAATATAAAGGACACCTTCTTTCATCAAAGTCCAATGTCCTTGCCGTTCAGGCATTTCTTGTTTCACTTTGGGCTTCATAAGCATAATGCACATCAGCGAGCAGAGAAGAAGAAAGGCTGAGAACAGCAGCAGTGAGGCAGGCGGGAACCCGTTTTTGAGCATAAAGGCCGTAAAAGTTTGACCTGATATTTTGACGACTGTATAGCCCATTTGCAGCCAGCTGTTCGCCGATGGACGTTCTCTTTCGCTTACGATTTGCGGGAGAAGAGACTGATTGGCAGGCATGAAAAATAAACCGACAATGCTTTCGGTTATCAGGAGTACATATACCCAAGGCATTGGGATCAAGTCTGAGAAGAAAAAGAACAGGATCATACCGATCATGCGAACGACATTTGACCATGCCATCACATGCTGAAGCGTCTTTCCGGATATCCAGGCTCCGGCAGGCAGGGCTAGCAGAACGATAGGGAGATAATATGCGACATAGAAAAACGTAAAGGATTCTGTTCCGCCCGATTTGATTTCAATCCATTTGAGCAACGAAAAAAAGAGTATGGAATCCGCAAACACGCTCAGGATTCTTCCGGCGAATAATTGTCTGAAGGCTTTGTGACGCAGCAGCATGGAAAGACCACCTTTTGGTTAATGTTGTTATATTTATTGTAAACGGGGATAAACAATAGATCAAGTATTATATATAAATATTTATCTATATAGTTTGAAAACACTCTTTGGTTCTGAAAGCGACAGCCACGGACATACAAGCCCTTATTTGGTCCTAAAGCAATGAAAAAGTGGTTTTTACAAAATACAGGTATAGAAAATCCCATAGACTTGATTGGGATATTTAGGTACAATATGAGGTAGAAAATACTGGAAGTAGTGATGTGTCAATGTTAATCAAGGTGGTTATCGATTAGGTCCAGTTGTAAATTAATGATTTTTTGAAGGATGGTGCACTAAAAGATTGCAAACTAAAGAAAATATGATGACTCATAACGATGTTGTTTCAATTGGCAATACCCATCTAATCCCAGTAGTAACGGAGTTGTTCGGTTTAGAAGGCTTTCAAATCCATCCTATTCCGGCACATGACGGAGGGCGGAATGTCGTATATACCTGTGAGAAAGAGGGTACCGACGCAAAAATTCTCAGAATTGCTTTCTTACCTGACAGGAACCGGGAAGATTTTCTGGCCGAAGTTGAGTATATCCGATATTTATTTGAGCATGGTGGAAGTGTCTCGGATGTAGTCTGCTCCCGAAAGGGGAATCTGCTGGAAGAGATCACTTATCAAAATCATACCTTTTATATCTGCCTGTTTAAGAAGGCCAAGGGTAAATTGCTTGTGGAAAACAATTATCGGTACCGGGAAGGGGTTCCTCTTTCCGAATATTTTTATAACTGCGGTAAAACCCTGGGGAAACTGCACCATATATCGAAAGAGTATACTCCTGTCCATCGTCGGTATAGTTTTTTTGACAAATACAATGCCGAATATATTAATAAACTGATACCCGACTCCTTCTCTCTGGTTAAGAAGAAGCTGGTTGAGCTGCTTAATACCCTAGAAGGATTGGATACGAACCGTGAGTCTTTCGGTATGAATCATTTTGATTATAACGATGGGAATTATTCGATAGATTTTGATACCGGGCAAATAACCGTATATGATTTCGATAATTCATGTTTCGCTTGGTATATGTTTGATCTGGCAGGTCTCTGGATAAGCGGAGTGGGATGGGTACAATTTGAACCAGATGCCGCTAAACGTAAAACGTTTATGGATGATTATTTTGAAATAGTCCTCGAGGGATACAGATCCGAGACCCAGATCGAAGATTCGATGTTGGATCAGTTACTTTTATTTATTCAGGTGTGTGACATGGAAAATATCGTCGACTACTTCGAGGTGATGCAGAACAGCGGTGAGGAGCCAAGGAGTGACGAGGTAATGTCGTATATCATAAAATGTTTGGAAGACGATATCCCATATAAGGGCTTTTTCCATGACATTTACTTATGTGAAGAACCCTTTGAGTATGAGGAACGAAATATTTAAGCTTGTGTGTGGATTGCAAATGGCGAACAGCCGGCTCTTTGGGGCCGGCTGTGTTTTTATCTTCATTGGATACACAAACTATTCCGCACGATTGAATCCTTTCATGATCAGCCATATAGCCAATACCAATTGTTGAACAGCGATCGGCACGTTCAATAACATGTAAGTTGTGTCCAGACCGATGAAGCGAATCATAAATAACAGGCTTGCCAATATAGATAGTGTTGAGCCAATCAGACCCGAAACTGACAACCAACGGGGAACGATTTTGGTTTGGACAAATATGCAGGTAAACAAGAACATAGCTAAAACAAATGCCAGTGTTGTTGCTACATGGTTCACCAAATCCCGACCATCCCGCAGCAATTCACCCAGAGTGTGAAAATAGGATACATTCAGAGCATCAACTTTTGCAAATTCTTGACTTACTGTCAATAACAGCAGAAGAATGATAACACCGATCAGAATGAACACACCTGAAATGATGCCAAAGGCCACAGAGCCTAGAGCAAGACCTTTATTATGCTTGCTTAACATCGGATACAGCAAAATCGGAATCCCAACATAGGCAGCAACCATTAACAACTGAGAAAACGCTCCTATTAGCACCTGGTTTTCATTTGTGGATGCGTTGACCAGGTAGTCTGCTTCATCAATAACAGGCACAACACTACATATACCCGAAATCAACCCAGCTATGTATAACAAACCAACAATTACAGCAGACCTTCTACTTGAATGTATACTCTTCCTCTGCATAATGAACCTCCTTATCATATCTATCGTGGGAGCTACTACCAAAATACTCCGAATCGCTTTCTGACATGACAGGGCTCGGGAAGAATTGCTGGAGCAAAGTTGAATCAATCAAGTTGGAGTGTAAAAGCAATGAAGGGAAGGCGTCACCAGCGTTATTCCAGTAAAGGAACTCACATCGCAGCAGGTCAGCAAGGTGCTGTTTGCCATCGAAGGTGGCGAACGCGTAGAGGCCGTAAGACTTTCC